>DASXJM010000778.1:0-12025 GCA_036497405.1 Streptosporangiaceae bacterium
CATGAGCGAGACCACCATGCTGCTCAAGGTGGGCGCGACCGACCTGGTGCTGCGGATGATCGAGGCCGGCACGGTCATGCGCGACCTGACCCTGGACAACCCGATCCGGGCCATCCGCGAGGTCAGCCACGACATGACCGGCCGCAGCCGGGTCCGGCTGGCCAACGGCCGGGAGATGAGCGCGCTGGAGATCCAGCGTGAGTACCTGAACAAGGCGCTGGAATTCACCGGCCGCAATGGCGCCGACGCCACCGCCGAGCGGGTGCTGGCCATGTGGGAGCGGGCGCTGGACTCGATCGAGAGCGGCAACCTGGACAAGGTGGCCCGGGAGATCGACTGGGTGACCAAGTACCAGCTGATCGAGCGTTACCGGGCCAAGCATGACCTCCCGCTGTCCTCACCGCGCGTGGCTCAGCTCGACCTGGCCTACCATGACGTCCACCGCAGCCGCGGCCTGTACTACCTGCTCCAGCGCAACGGCGCGGTCGACCGGGCCACCCGGGACCTGGACATCTTCGAGGCCAAGTCGATCCCGCCCCAGACCACCCGGGCCCGCCTGCGCGGCGAGTTCATCCGCCGGGCCCAGGACCGGCGTCGTGACTTCACCGTGGACTGGGTCCACCTGAAGCTCAACGACCAGGCCCAGCGGACCGTGCTGTGCAAGGACCCGTTCCGCTCGGTGGACGAACGGGTCGAAAAGCTCATCGCCGGCATGTGACGGGCGGGCACGCCGCTATAGTGGCGGCGCTGCCTATCCGTGACAGAGGGGTGACGTACGGTGACCCGACCGGTGCCGCCCACCCGCGTCACTGAAGTCCCGTCCGACCCTCCAGCGCCGTCAGTACCCCGGGTGTCCGGGGGTGCCCGGCTGGCCGGGACCGTGGGCACCGCCCTGGCCGCCGCTCTGCTGTTCTTCGCCTACTACCGGCAGTCCCGCACCGTGCCGCTCCGGTCCGACGCCGGTTCGGTGGCCCTGCAGGCCTGGGACATGCTGCACGGCAACGTGCTGCTGAGTCACTGGCACATGTCCGACGTGTCGTTCTGGCCCACCGAGCTGGTGCAGTACGTGCTGCTGGAAGCGGTGCACGGGCTGGGACCCGGCCTCGTCCACCTGGGCGGGGCCATGACCTACACGCTGCTGCTGGGGCTGGCCGCCTACCTGGCCAAGGGCCGGGCCCGGGGCCGGGAGGCGCTGGTCCGGGTGCTGGTCGTGCTGGCCATCATGCTGGCCCCGGCCGCGATCGAGAGCCCCACCCTGCTGCTCACCCCGGACCACCTGGGCAGCGCGATCCCGGTGCTGCTGGCCTGGCTGGCGGTGGACCGGCTGTCCGGGCGCTGGTGGCTGCCGGTGCTGGTCACGCTGGTGCTGGCCTGGGGGCAGGTGGCCGACGGCCTGATCCTGCTCACCGGCGCGGTGCCGATGGCCGCGGTATGCGGGATCCGCGCCGGGGTGCGGCTACGGCACCGCGAGCCCGGCGCCTTCCCGGCCCCCGAGGCCGGCCTGGCCGTGGCCGCGGTGGCCTCGGTCCTGCTGGCCCGGGCGCTCGAGGCGCTGATCCGGATCAGCGGCGGCTACGTGCTCCAGCCGGTGGCCACCCAGCTCACCACCTGGGCCGAGCTGCCCCACGTGGTCAAGCTGGCCGCGCGCGGGCTGGCCGCCCTGTTCGGGGTGTCGTTCGCCGCCGGTCAGTCCGGGCCCGAGACCCTGTTCGCGCTGGTGCACCTGGCCGGGCTGGCCGCGGCCGTGGTCGCGATCGCTCTGGCCCTGGCCCGGTTGGGCCGTTCTGGTGACCTGCTGCTGCCCGGGCTGGCCCTGGGCATCGCGGTCAACGTGGCCGCCTACGTGTTCACCCCCTACGCGCAGGACCTGCTCAGCACCCGGGAGATCTCGGCCGCGCTGCCGTTCGCGGCCGTGCTGGCCGGCCGCCAGCTGGCCGGCCCGCTGCTGGCCCGCCGGGCCCGGGCGGCTCGCGCCCGGCTCCGTTCGCGAGCGACCGCCCGGCTGGCCGCGCTGGCCCTGGTGCTGGTGGCGGGCGCGGGCGCGCTCGGCTACCACGCCAGCCAGCCCGCCCGGGCCCCCGACAACCAGCCGCTGGCCAGCTGGCTGGTCGCCCACCACCTGAGGGCGGGCCTGTCCACCGACTACTGGGTGGCCAACAGCACCACCCTCGACGCGGGCGGCCGGGTCACCGTGCGGCAGATCGCCCTGAACCGGCACTGGCAGCTGGTTCGCCCGGTCACCTGGGGTAACCGGAGCGACTGGTACGATCCCGGGCAGTACCGTGCCACGTTTATCGTGGTGGACGATGCGCGGCCGGGGGCCTGGACCGCCGAATGGTCGGGTGCCGTGCACGCGTACGGGCACCCGGCACGGACCTTGCACCCCGATGGCTACACGGTTTTGGTATGGAACCGGAATCTGCTGGCTGGCATTCGGTAGGGTCGCGCGCCCAGTAGGCTGGCGGCGCTCTAACCGACCATTGCGAGGTTCTTCAATACCATGCGACGCATCGTTGCCCTCTTTATCGTTCCGCTGATCGCCGGGCTGGCGCTGGCCGGTTGCGGCTCGTCCCCCCCGCCCCCCGCGAACAGCACCGTGACCGCCAAGGGGTCCTTCGGCGCCAAGCCCACGGTGACGATCCCCAAGGAAAAGGCGAGCACCACGCTCGCGGTCAAGACCCTCGTCCAGGGTAAAGGGGCAACGATCACGAAGTCGGACCTGTTCCTGTCCAACTTCACCATCTACGTGTGGAGCGGCAAGACCAACAAGCTGCTCGACTCCACCTACTCCAGCTCCCCGCAGGTGCTCCCGGCCTCGCTGCTGCCCGGTATCGAAAGCGCGGTGGCCGGCAAGAAGGTCGGCAGCCGGGTCCTGGCCGTGATCCCGCCCAAGCAGGGCTACGGCACCAGCGGCAACTCCGAGCTCGGGGTCAAAGGCACCGACACCCTGGTGTTCGTGCTGGACCTGATCCAGAAGTACAACTCGGGCACGGTCGGTGCCACCGGCTCGCAGACCTACAGCGGCGGCGGCAGCCTGCCGACGGTGAGCAAGCTCGTCGCCAACAAGGCGCCCACGATCACGATCCCGAAGAACACCACCGCGCCGACCTCGCTGGTGACCAAGACCATGATCAAGGGCACCGGCCCCACCGTGACCAAGGGCGAGGACCTGGTGGCCCAGTACGTGGGGGTCAACTGGCGGACCGGCAAGGTCTTCGACTCGTCCTGGTCGCGCAGCCTGCCCTACAGCTTCAAGATCGGCGCCAACCCCAGCCAGGTCATCAAGGGCTGGGACCTGGGCCTGGTCGGGCAGACCGTGGGCAGCCGGGTGCTGCTGGTCATCCCGCCCGCCGACGCCTACGGCAAGACCGGCCAGTCGCAGGCCGGCATCAAGGGCACCGACGACCTGGTCTTCGTGGTCGACATCGTCGGCGCGGTCAGCCCGAACGCCGCCAGCTGACCGGACCGTAATCCGATGACCCGTCCAGCTCCCGGTTCGGCCGCCCCGGCCGGACCGGGAGCGGCGGGCGACGTCGCTCCGGCTGGCCCCCCGGCCCCGGCCCGCTGGGCCAGCTGGGCGGCCGGCCGCTGGGGAGCCGCGGCCGGTTCCGCTTTACTGGCCATCGGCCTGTTCGCGGCGTTCATCCGGCTGTCGGACACCTACCCGGTCAACTCCGACGGCGCCAACATCGTCCTGATGGCCTGGGACATGCTGCACGGCAACCTGCTGCTGCACGGCTGGGACATGTCCGACGTGTCGTTCTGGACCACCGAGCTGCCCCAGTACATGCTGGTCGGCTGGGTACGCGGGCTCGGACCGGACGTGCCCCACATCGCCGCGGCCATGACCTACACGCTGGCCCTGGTGTTGGCCGTCCTGCTGGCCCGTGGGGCCCGGCCCAGCGGGGCCGGGCCCCGTGAGCGGCTGGCCCGGTCCCTGCTGCCGGCCGGCATCATGCTCGCGCCGCAGCTGGGCGCGGGCGTCTTCGTGCTGCTGCTGTCGGTGGGGCACATCGGCACCGCCGTGCCGATGCTGGTCACCTGGCTGGTCCTGGACCGCGCCCCGGCCCGCTGGTACCGGCCGGTCCTGGCCGGGGTTCTGCTGGTCTGGGCCGTGATCGCCGACCCCCTGGTGCTGGTGGTGGGCATCGGCCCGCTGGCCGTGGTCGCCGCCGTCCGGGCCGTCCGGGCCCGGCGAACGCGGTCCGGACCGGGCGCCATCGGGCCCGAGCTGGCGCTGGCCGGGGCGGCGCTGGCCGCGGGCGGGATCGCGGCCGGAGCCCCCGCCGCGATCAAGGCGCTCGGCGGCTACACCGTGCACACGATTCCGTTCCACATCGTCACCTGGTCCGCGCTGGGTGCGCACGCGCGGACCACCGGACTCAGCCTGCTGACCGTGTTCGGAGCCGGCTTCCAGGGCACCGCCGCCGGGGCGCCGGTCGTGTTCGCGGCCCTGCACCTGGTCAGCCTGGTCGTGGTCGCCGCGGCCCTGGCCGTGGTCCTGGCCCGGTTCGGAGCCCGGGACCTGATCGACCAGGTGCTGGCCGTGGCCATCCTGGCCAACCTGGCCTTCTACCTGGCCAGCAGCTTCTCCTCGGGTGTGCTGAACAGCCGCGAGATCGCGGCCGTGCTCCCGTTCGGGGCGGCCCTGGCCGGCCGCACCCTTGGCCCCTGGCTGGCCCGGCCCCGGTCATGGGTGGCCCCGGCGCTGCTGACCGTGCTGGCCGGGTACGCGGCCGCCCTCGGGTACCAGCTCACCCAGCCGCCCGCCCCGCCCGCCAACGCGCGGCTGGCCAGCTGGCTGGCCAGCCATCACCTGACCCACGGCCTGAGCGGCTACTGGCAGGCGGGCAGCGTCACCCTCGACAGTGCTGGCCACAAGGGGGGCAGCGAGGTCACCATCCGCCCGCTGGTGGACCACTTTGGCGGCTTGGTGCCCTACCAGTGGGAAGCCAGCCGCTCCTGGTTCGGCGGGCGGAGCCACGACGCCAATTTCATCGTGCTCGACCAGCAGCCCGGCTACTTCTCGTACTGGTCCCCGGCCCGCGAGGTCCGTACCGTCTTCGGCCCTCCGGCCACGACCTACCGCACCGGCCCCTACACGATCATGGTCTGGCACCAGAACCTGCTGGCCACCCTGCACCACTGGCAGTCCAGTCACTAAAGGATCTGGGTCCGGTAGCTGGCCACGGTGATGAACAACGGCGCCGCGCAGGCCGCGTACCACCACAGCCGCCGGGGTGCCGCGAACAGGACCAGCACCGCCAGCAGGTAGACCTCGGTGAACGAACGCAGGTCGGCGTAGCCGTCCCAGTTGGTCGGGGCCAGGCAGAAGATCTCCACCAGGTACAGCACGAAGGCAGCCCGCTCGTAGACCGGCACGGTGGTGGCCCGCAGGGCCAGCAGCGCACTCACCGCGAACAGAACCAGGACACCGAACTCGAAGTCCCAGAGGAGTACCGCGCCGGGGGCGCCGGGCACCGGGGCGAACGGGTGCCCGGCATTGTGGGCCAGGGCCCGCAGCCCCGCGACCAGCGGCGGGCCCGCGTTCTTGCCGCCGTCGCCCAGGATCGGGAACACCCCGGTGGCCTGCTTGAGCAGGACCTCCCAGGCCACGAAGGCCAGGCCGGGGATGATCCAGGCCAGGTCCTCCGGCCCGGGCCGGGCCCGGCGGCGGATCAGGGCCACCAGCCGGGTGACGGCCAGCGCGAACGGGGCCACCAGCGCGGTCTCCCGGGTCAGGGCGCCGAACGCGAACAGCCCGGCGGCCAGCAGGAACCGCCGCCGCCGGCAGGCCAGCATCCCGGCCAGCAGGCAGGCCGCGGCCAGCGGCTCGGTCAGATCCCGGGCCACGCTGGTGGCGAAGCCGAAGTAGCCGGCCAGCAGCAGGCCCCACAGCGCGTGCCGCCCGGCCTGCTGGGCCAGCGCGCCGCCCAGGGCACCGATCGCGCCGATGGCCAGCACGTTGATGACGACCAGCGCGTAGGGCAGGGCCGCGGGCACGCCACCCGAGCCCAGCCAGGCCAGGGCCGAGTACCCGATCCGGACCAGCCGGTACCACTCGTCCAGGGTCACGCCGTACGCGGACCAGTGCAGGCTGGCCGGGTTGCGGCCCATCCGGTAGTAGAACTGGCCGTCATACCCGGCGTAGTGGAAGACCCGGACGCCGGACGGCAGCTGCCCGGGGTGCCCGTAGACGTTGCCGATCAGGGCCAGCCCGGACACGTTGCCGTGCAGTTTGATCAGGACCCGGGCCGCCACTTCCGCGGCCACCGCGACCAGCGCGATCAGTCCGGGGACGGCGAAATGGTCGGCCCGCGACCGGAGCGTGGGCCGCCTGCCCGCAGCCGTCCGGCCGGCGGCGGTGGCGGTGGAGGCGGCGTGCACCGGGTCAGGCTATCGAACTGAGAGTGTCTATTCAGTCGCTGTCGGTCAGTTCGTCAAGCACCAGCCCGAGGCCGATTCCGGCCATCCACACGTCCTTGGCCAGCGCAATGCCTTCGGGACTGGGCAGCGGGGTGCCTTCCTTGCGCATGCCCGGGGTCCGGGCGTACAGGCCGAGCAGGCCGCCCGAGAACGCGGTCAGGCCGGCCCCGGCCACCACGGTCGGCACGAACGGCAGCAGCAGCGCGCTGCCCAGCGCGATCTCGGTGCCGGCCAGCAGCTTCACGAAGTCCTGCGGCTTGAGCTTGGCCAGGAACGGATAGGTGCCGGATGCGAACCCGTGCAGTTGGGCGGCGGTGGCCTCGTCCGCGTTCCACTTGCCGATCCCGGACTGCAGGATGAAGGCGCCGGTCACCACTCGCTGCGGCACGTGCCGCCATTTCAACGGAAGTCTCATCATCAAATTGTTACACCCGGTAGCAGAGTGGCGGCATGCCGGCCCGCGGCCGCGCAGGCCAGGAAGTAGGCGTGGTCGGCGTCCAGCCCGCGGCCCATGGTGGACAGCGGCGCCGGGCTGGCCCGCAGGGCCTCGTCCAGGCCTTCGGTACTCACCCGGACCACCGTGTGGCGTTTGGCCAGCGGCTCCGCGTCCCGGTCGACCTGGGCGCCGAACTCGCCCGCCAGGCCGGGCAGGACCACGTCGGCCGGGGCCAGCGCGACCCGGCCGTAGGCGGTCAGGCTGTGGTGGGAGATGCCCCGGTGCCGCTCGCGCAGGTCGGCGTCGCTGATCCGCAGCGCGGCCACCGGCCGGCCGCCCAGCGCGGCCACCGCGTTCACCGCCTCGCCCGCGGCCACCCCCGAGAACCCCCAGCGGGTGCCGGTGCCCAGGTTGCCCGGGCCCTGGGCCACCACGGCCACGTCGGCGCCGAGCACGTGCCGGGCCGCCAGCAGCCCGGTATGCAGGGTGACGGTCTCCAGGTCGCCGCCAAACGCCTGGCCCACGGTCACCGTGCCCGCCAGCCAGCCCGCCTCGCGCAGGGTGGCGCAGGTCCGGGAGAACCAGGCCGGCAGCGCCCCGCCATCAGTCATCACGTAGGCGACCCGGGCCCGATCCACGCTCGCGTACAGCCCGGCCAGGATCGGCGCCAGCGCGGAGTGCAGGTCAGCCACGACCACGGGCATGCCGCCGATGTCGTCGGCGTCCCGCAGCACGTCGTGGTGGGGCGAGTCCTGCTCGTCCGCGCCCAGTACGATGGCCTGCAACGGGGTGTACCTGGCCTTGACCAGGTGACCGGGGCCGCTGCGATCCGGCGGCAGCCGGTCCGGGACCGCGACCACCAGGGCGTACCCGCCGGTGCCGAGGGCCAGGTCCAGCGCGGTGGTGTTGAGCAGGACCCGGTCACCGGGCTCGGGCCGGCCGGTCAGGGCCGGATAGGCCAGGGCCCGCACCGGACGCCCAGTGCCCTCGACTAGGCCCTCGACTGGGCCCTCGGCTGGGCCCTCGATTGGGCCCTCGATCGTCACCTCAAGTTCGGCCGCACCGGCCCATTCCCGGCGCACCCGGGCCACCGTGCCGTTCCGCCAAGTGATCACCCCGGCAGAGTAGCGGCCGCCACGGGCCCGAATAGTGCACTCGCACTGGCACCGGTAGGCGAGAATGTCAGTTGGACCGGGGAGAAGGGGTGGCAATGTCACGGCGGAAGACCGAGCGGCTGCTGAGCCTGGTGGTCTGCCTGCTGTCCACCCGGCGCTACCTGACCGCGGAGCAGATCCGCCAGGCGGTGGGCGGCTACCCTGACCAGCCCGAGGCGTTCAAGCGCATGTTCGAACGAGACAAGGAAGAACTGCGCGAGCTGGGCATCCCGCTGGAGACTGGCCCGATCAGCCCGCTGGACGGCGAGGACCTCGGCTACCGGGTCCAGCGGCAGGCTTACGAACTGCCCGAACTCGTGCTGGAGCCGGATGAGGCCGCGGTCCTGGGCCTGGCCGCCCGGGTGTGGCACAACGCCGAACTGGCCGGGGCCGCGGCCGGCGCCCTGCTCAAACTGCGGGCGGCCGGCATCGACACCGAAGACCTCGGCCCCGACACCCGGCCCGGCATCGAGCCGCGCGTGCACACCACCGAACCGGCCTTCGGCCCGCTGTGGGAGGCGGTGCGGGACCGGCGTCCGGTCACCTTCGCCTACCGGGCCGCCGGCCGCAGCGACCCGCAGAACCGGGAACTGGAGCCCTGGGGGGTGGTCAACCGGCTGGGCCGCTGGTACGTGGCCGGCCGGGACCGCCACCGCGACGCCGAGCGGGTGTTCCGGCTGAGCCGCATCGCGGGCCCGGTCCGGTTCTCCGGGCCGGCCGGCAGCGTCACCGTGCCGGACGACATCGACGTGCGTGAGGTCGTACGTTCCTTCGACTCGTCCCCGGGCCGCGAGAGCACGGCCGTGCTGCGGATCCGGGCCGGGGCCGGGTACGGCCTGCGCCGCTTCGCCACCAGCCCGGTCACCCCGGCGGCCGACGGCTGGGACACGGTCAGCGTGCCGTACTGGGAGCCGGGCTACTTCGCCGACCAGGTGGCCTCGTTCGGGGCCGACGTCGTGGTGATCGACCCGCCCGATCTGCGCGACGCGGTCATCCGCCGGCTCAAGGGAGCGTTGGCGTGAGTCCGCGGGGGAAGGACGGCGACGCCAGGCCGCGCGGCCAGGCCGCGACCTCGGCCGAGCGGCTGCAGCGACTGCTGGCCCTGGTGCCCTACGTGGTCAGCCGCCAGGCCGTGGGCCTGGCCGACACCGCCCACGCGTTCGGCCTGACCGAGCGGGAACTGGTCGACGACCTCAACCTGCTCTGGTGCGTCGAGCTGCGCGACCCGGACCCGTACTGCCCGATCGATCTGTCCTACGAGGGCGGCGAGATCGTGGTCAGCCAGGCCGAGTCCATCGTGCGGCCGCTCCGGCTGGCCGTGGACGAGGCCAGCGCGCTGCTCATCGCGCTGCGGATGCTGGCCGATGTGCCCGGGCTGGAGGACCGGTCCGCGCTCAGCCGGCTCATCGCCAAGCTGGAAGCCGCCGCCGGGGAGGCCGCCGCACCCGCGGCCCAGGTCGCGGTGCAGGTCGACCGGCCCACCGGGGAAGAGGCCGTGGCCCGGATCCGGGACGCGCTGGCCCGGCGCCGCCGGCTGCACCTGCGCTACTACGTGCCAGGGCGCGACGAAGCCACCGAACGAGACGTGGACCCCATGCGGCTGCTGGTGGTGGAGGGGCGGGCCTACCTGGAGGGCTGGTGCCGCCGGGCCGACGGGGTACGGCTGTTCCGGCTGGACCGCATCCTGGGCACCGAGGTGCTCGACGTGCCCGCCGAGGTCCCCGACGATGCCCAGCCGGTCGACGTGGACCAGGGCCTGTTCCGGCCCTCGGACGAAGACGTGCACGTGGTGCTGGAGGTGTCGCCGGGCGGACGCTGGGTGGCGGAGTACTACCCGACCGAGTCGGTGACCGAGCTCGGCGACGGGCGGCTCCGGATCCAGTTGCGGACGCCGGACACCCAGTGGGTCCGGCGGCTGGCCCTGCGGCTGGGCGAGGACGGCCGGATCGTCGCGCCCGAGGACCTGCGGACCCAGGTTCACGACGACGCCACCGCCGCGCTGGCCGGCTACACCGCCAGCTAGCGTCCTCCCGCCCCGCCGGGTTCAGCCGGCCCCTCGCCGGGCCGGACGTCAGCCAGCACCGCCTCGGCCGCCCCGGCCGCGTCGGTCACGGCGTGTGACCGGTAGCGGTTCCACAGAAAGCGCCGTCCGGTCGAGGTCGCCACCACCCACACCGGTACCTCGCGCACCAGCAGGTAGGGCAGAAAAGGGCGCTGCTCCTGCCACATCAGCTCGCAGGACACCTCGGTCCCGGCCGACGCCGCGATGATCCTGGCGAGTCTGCGCAGGTACTGGGCTTGCTGCCGTCGCTCAGGGTCCAGCCACGGCGCCGGGGGCCGGTCACGCCCTGGTGGCAACGTTCCTCCCGGACCGAGGGGGACAGAAATCGTCGATCATCCCCATACAGCGCCCGGCCGGCGGTATCCGTCACTACGGTCGTCGCGGCCTAATGTTCACCAATCTGCAAGCGGCACGCGGTCGGGCAGGTCTCCCGAAGGCCCAGGCCTGACGTGTACACTCGCCAAAAGAAATGCCCCGACCGCGGGGGGGCCTCATCCCCGCCACTGAGGACGGAAATGATAGGCGACCTTTTCGACAGTCCGTGGAAGATCCTGATTGTCGCCATCGTGATCATCGTGCTCTTCGGTTCTGCGAAGCTGCCGGCGGCGGCCCGGTCCCTCGGCCGGTCCATGCGGATCCTCAAGTCTGAGGTCTCGAGCATGCACGACGACGACGAGGACGAGGCCAAGAGCCAGTCCCCGGTCGCGGCCCCCGCCCAGCTCACGGCGACGGCTCCCGCCCCGGCGCCCGCGGCCCCGGCCGCTACCGAGGAGGCCTGGCAGGCCACCTCCCAGCAGGTGGCCGAGGGTGCGGCGCACCAGGCCCGGATCGACAGCCTGGAGCAGCAGCTCCAGGAGCTGAAGGACTCGGCCAGCAAGAAGGCGGCGGTGTCCGCGGACCAGCAGCCTCGCTGACCCGTAGACCTCCACCATGGCCAGCAAACTGGGTGATGCCGCGACCGGCGCGCGCGTCGCGGGCTCGCGCCTGCTCGCGGCGTCCAGGAAGAGCGACTCTGAGGGTCGCATGCCCCTCATCGAGCACCTGCGTGAGCTGCGTAACCGCTTGCTGAAGGCGGCGCTGGCCCTGGTCCTGGCCATGGTGCTGGGGTTTGTTTTCTTCCATCAGATCTGGGCGTTCGTCAATCATCCGTTCTGCTCGGCCAGCATCCGCGGTCATTCCGGCTGCAAGGTGGTGGGGGACCAGCTGGTCGTGACCGGGGTGTTCGACCCGTTCATGCTCCGGGTCAAGATCGCGTTCTTCGTGGGGCTGATCGTGTCCTCGCCGGTGTGGCTGTACCAGGTCTGGGCGTTCATCGCGCCGGGCCTGTACCGGCGGGAAAAGAAGTGGGCCTACCTGTTCGTGGCCATCGCCGCCCCGCTGTTCGCCGCGGGGGCGGTGCTGGCCTACTTCGTGATGAGCCGGGGTCTTAAGTACCTGCTCGGCCTGTCCCCGCAGGGCGTTTTGGTGCTGCCGAGCATCGACACCTACCTGAGCTATTTCCAGGGCATGATCTTGGGTTTCGGGCTGGCTTTCGAGCTGCCGCTGGCGCTGGTGATCTTGAACGTGGCCCATATCTTGACCCATGCCCGGTTCGCCCGGTGGCGGCGGCTGATGCTGTTCGCGGCGTTCTTGTTCGCGGGGATCGCCAACCCGAGCCCGGACCCGATCAGCATGCTGTTGCTCGCGGTGCCGTGCGTGGTGCTGGTCGAGGTGGCCGAGGTCGTCATCTACTTCAACGACCGCCACCGGGCCCGGACCGCCGACCCGTACGCGGACCTGGACGACGACGAAGCCTCCCCGCTCGAGCCGGCCGAGAATGACCCGGCCGACACCAGCCACCTGAACTGACGAACTAACCTGGGGGTATGGCCCCTGCGCTCGACCGGGGAGACGATGACTCTCCGGAATATCCCGCACGGACCCCGGCTCAGCGGTACGCGGCGTTCC
>DASXJM010000779.1:0-9351 GCA_036497405.1 Streptosporangiaceae bacterium
ACGAGACGGCCGCCGCAAACCTTCCGGCCGCCCCGGCCGCCCCAGCCACCGCAAACCTTCCGGCCGCCCCAGCCGCCCCGGCGCCGCCGCCGCGCGGATCCCGGGGACGCCACCGCGCGCGCTGACCTGCCGTCAATGCCCTAACTTGACCCGTTAGGCCGGCCGTTACCTCATCCCTGTCGCCACCGTTTCGGACCGACTTGGGCCTTTTATCCCTTTTCGTACTGTTTGTGACCTAATTCCGGTATCGGAAGGTAACGGGATAATCGCGATACGTCTAACTGTCTCGACAATTGTGTCTATGTGTAACAACAACTTGACACAGCGCATCAATGGTCATGACAATGCGGGACATTAGATGCGCGTTCCGTTGCCAACCCCTCTGATAACGGATCCCGCAAGGAGACGGCATGAAATCTCGCGGTCGCGGCCCTGCTGGGCAGGCCGTCACCGTACGAGCCTGGTCCGCGACGATACGGGCCTGGCCGCTGTGGCGCGCACGGGCCTGGCCCGTGTGGACCATGCCCCGCTGGCTGCTCGGCTTCATCGCCGCGGTCGTCGTCGCGGACGCGGCCGGCCTGGGTTTCGCGGCGGCCCACCCGGCCGGCGGCCTGCACGCGCTGATCCTGTTCACCTTGCTGGTGGCCTGCGACGTGGCCAGCCTGGAGCTGACCCGGCGGGCGGGGGAGAAGGCCGGCGTCGCCCGCGGCATGTACGCGGTGTGGGAGCTGCCGGCCGCCCTGTTGCTGCCGCTGGTTTATGCGCCGATCGTCCCGGTGATCCGGCTCGCGCTCACCCAGTGGCGGGTCCGGCGTGGCTTCCTGTACCGCCGGGTGTTCAGCGCGGCCGCGCTCGGTCTGAGCTACCTGGCCGCGGCCCTGGCGTTCCGCTGGGCCGGTGTCCACTGGGCCCACCTGGTTCCGGCCGGGCAGCCGGGTCACCTGGCTGCCGAGCCGTTCCGGCACGGCCTGAACTGGATGCTGGTGGCCGCGGCGGCCGGCCTGGTCCAGAACGTGATCAACACCGCCCTGGTGCTCACCGCGGCCAAGGGCGCCGACCGCAGCATCCGGCTCCGCGACGTGCAGTTCAGCTGGGAGCCGCTGTACAACGACCTGGCCGAGCTGTGCCTGGCCGTGCTCGTGGCGTTCGCCGTGGCCAGCAGCCCGATCGCGTTGCTGTTCGCGTTCCCGTTCGCCGCCCTGCCGCTGCGCGCGGTCCGCCACGCCCAGCTGGTCAGCGACTCACGGACCGACTCCAAGACCGGGCTGCTGAACGCCCGCACCTGGGAGCACGAGGCGGCCGCCGCACTGGCCCGGGCCGTGCACGCGGGCCAGCCGCTGGCCGTGGCCGTGCTCGACCTGGACTGGTTCAAGCTGGTCAACGACACCTACGGGCACCTGTTCGGGGACGAGGTGCTGCGCCAGATCGGGCTGTGCCTGCCCGGCGCGCTGCGCGACTACGACCTGGCCGGCCGGTTCGGCGGTGAGGAGTTCGTGCTGCTGCTGCCGTTCACCCGGGCCGTCGATGCCTTCCGGGTCGCCGACCGGGTCCGGGGCCGGATCGCCGACCTGCCGCTGAACGCCCCCGGCGGGGAGGCCGTGCAAGTCACCGCCTCGGTTGGCGTCGCGGCGCTGGAGGGCGGCTCCCGGCGGGAGCTGACCGAGCTCATGGCCGCGGCCGACGCCGCGCTGTACCGGGCCAAGCGGGGCGGCCGCAACCAGGTGCAGATGCTCAGCCCGGCCCGGGGCCTGTCCGCCACCAGCGGGCTCGGCGAGGCCTTTGAATCCCGCCCGCTGAGCGGCCTGGCCCGCCCGATGCTGCCCGCCCAGCCCGGCTCGCCGGAAATGACCACCCGCGGCCGCTGACCGCCCGCCCTCTACCCGGCCCGGTAGGTGGCGGCCAGCTCCCGCATCCGGTCGTGGCCACCGTCCATGGCGGCGCCCGCGGGCAGGTAGCGCTTGGGGAACTTGGCGATGCTGGTGTAGTTGGTGTCGCACACGTTGGCCAGCGGCGACTCCACCGCCTGGGTGACCAGCTGGTAGGCATCCAGCGGGTCCAGCCCGCGCTCGGCCGCGATCCAGGTCACCATGTCGTGCTGGGCGATGCGGAACGCGTCCTCCAGTGGCCGGGCCGACCCAGCCGACATGATGTGGGTGTCCGACTCCAGCCGCGGCCACGGGCACGGCCGCCCCTTGATCAGGTCCACCGCGATCACCGTGTTCATCGCGGTCTCGACCGCGACCCCACAGGTCTCGCCCTCGCCCTGCCGGGCGTGCCCGTCGCCCAGCGACAGCAGTGCCCCCGGCACGTTGACCCCCAGGTAACAGGTCACCCCGGCCCGCATCTCCGGGGTGTCCATGTTGCCGCCGAAGGCGTCCGGCACCAGCGCGCTGCGGGCCTCCAGATTGGCCGGGGCCACCCCCACCGTCCCGTGCATCGGGTCCATCGGCAGGTCGACCGTGTACTCGCCCCGCCGGGCGGTGAACCGGCAGGTCCGGGCGGTCCGGTCCAGCTGCCAGATCCACACCAGCTCCGGTAGCGGGTCGTTCAGCAGGGCGGTCAGGTGCGTCCCGGTCAGCGCCCCGAACAACGGCACGGTGGTCGACGCCGCCCAGTCCCGGGCCGGCTCGATCGAGATGAAGTGCACCGCCACCGTGTCCCCGGGCTCGGCGCCTTCGATGTAGAACGGCCCGGTCTGCGGGTTCAGATAGGGGAACTCGCACACCCGCGAGACCAGGTCGTTCTCCCCGCGCACCCGCCCGCCGAAGCAGTCCTCGGTGAACACCTCCAGCACCGCCGGCGTCCGGATCCGCCGGACCGGCTCCACCCCGCCGAAGGTCCAGGCGTATTGTCCCGCCTCCGGCCGGAAGCTGACGACCTCCAGATCGCTCATGCTGCGGTCTCTTCGACCTCGGCGTCGTCCAGGTGGACCAGGCCGACCTCGGTGACCCGCTGCGGGTGGCGCCGGTACAGATAGATCAGGTACAGCAGCCCCACCACCATCCACCCGGCCACACCCGGGCCCATGTACGAGGCGGGCGCGGCCAGCGGGGTCACGAACGAGAAGGCCTTGATGCCGGCCGCGGCCAGCCAGGCGGGAACGAACGCCGCGATGCCCAGGATCGGGATGACCAGGTGCAACAGCACGTTGAACCCGGAACCGGTGGCCCGGCGCCGCCGCCAGAAGAACCCGATGCAGGCCGCGTTCATGATGATGTAGATGGCGGCCAGCACGATGACCAGGCCGGTGCCGACCATGGCGAACGCGGTCTCCGGGTCGTAACCGAGGCCCAGGCCCAGGGTCACCGTCACCGTGACCACGAACGAGGCCAGGATGGCGACGGTGGGGGAGCTGTGGCGGTGGTGGACCCGGGCGAAGAAGTGCGGGAACGCGCCGATCCGGCCCATGGCGTAGGCGGTCCGGCTGGACACGTTCACGCCCGCGTTGGCGTTGGCGATGGTCGAGTTGACGATGGCCAGGAACACGAAGAACCAGAAGATCCCGTACAGGGCGCGGGCGATCCCTTCCCAGGACGCCGCTCCGGATCCGCCGAAGTTCATGAACTTGCCCGGCCCGAAGGCCACGTCGACGGCGTAGGTGGTGAACACGTACAGCGCGCCGATGGACAGGGTGGCGATCAGCACCGCCCGCTGCACGGTCCGCTTGGGGTCGCGGGCCTCCTCGGCCAGCGGCGCGGCGCCTTCGAACCCGCCGAAGGCCAGCACGGTGAACACCGACCCGGCGAACACCCCGGTCAGGCCGTGGTACTTGGCCGGGGTGTGGGAGGTGCCGAACACCGACCAGGTGTTGTGCGAGCCCGCGTGCACGATCAGGAACACGGCCAGGACCACGAACACCGCGATCTCGAACACGCCCAGCACCGTGCCCAGCCGGGCCGAGGTCTGCACCCCGTACCAGCCCGCGGCCAGCACGATGACCGCGCCCAGCAGGGCCCACGGCCACCACAGGTTGGCCGGGTAGCTGTGCCACTCGGAGTTGATGGTGGAGGCGGTGGTAAAGCCGAGCTGGAGCAGCACCAGCGGCGGAATCAGCGCCCCGACCAGCACGTAGCCCCAGGCGACCAGGAACCCGATGGCCGGGTGCAGGCCCCGGGCCGCGTAGGTGGCCACCGAGCCCGCCGCGGGCAGCTCGCGGGCCAGCGCGCCCACCGAAGACGCCGACAGCAGGCAGGCGATCAGCGCGAACAGCACGGCCAGGGGCAGAGCTCCGCCCGCGTAGGCCGCGCCGGCCGGGATCGACGCCGCGATGGCGGCGCCGGGGGCCATGTCGGTGATGCTCTGGAACAGCACCTCCCGCAACCCGATCGCGTCCCGCCGCAACCCGGGCGGCTGCGTCACTTGAGGCTCACTCATCACAAACCTCCCACGACGGGATGTATGTCGATGATGATCTCACGTCGCGCAGAAACATCACAGATCTAACGTGTTCACACGCTCCCGCGAACCAGGCGGCCCGTCCGCGCCCGCTGAGGCCGCCCGCGCCGCCGACCGGGTCAGCAGGGCCACCCGCACCGACCGTCCCGCCTTCTGCAGCGCCAGCGCCAGGCACACCAGCAGGCCCGCGGCCACTCCGTCCAGCCAGTAGTGGTTGGCCGTGATCACCACGATCAGCATGGTCAGGACCGGATAGAGCACGGCCAGCCAGCGCCAGCGGCTCCGCGAGGCTCCTACCACCGCGACGGCCACGATGACGGCCCAGCCCACGTGTATCGACGGCATGGCCGAGAGCTGGTCGGCCTCGAACCCGCCGACCGCCCCGTACACCGACTGGCCGTACAAGACCGCGGTGTCCACCAGCCCGGTGCCGTTGAGCATGCGCGGCGGCGCGACCGGGATGAGCTGGATGATCAGCGCCGAGGCGGTGAACAGCACCACAGTGGTGCGCACGTGCCGGTAGCGGTCGCGATGCCAGATGAACAACCAGGCCAAGGTGATCAGCAGCCCGGTGAAGTGCAGCGCCGCGTAGTACAGGTTGGCGAACTGCACGATCAGCGGATGGGGCAGGAAGACCCGCTGCAGGGCGGCCTCGCTGGGCAGGTGCAGCCAGCGTTCCGCGTGCCACAGCCAGCGGCCCCGGGGCAGCCCGCCGTCCGGCGACATGAACGAGAACGTGCCCGCGTACTGCCACAGCGCGAACAGGGCGGCCAGCACGGCAGTCTCCCGGAGGAACCGCCCCACGGCCACCAGCCGCGCGCGCCGGGTCAGGATCAGCCCGGCCGCCACCGCCGCGAGTACCGCAGCCGCGACCGCGGCCTGAGACCAGGTGAGTTCCAGATGCGGCAGCACCCACCCATTGTGCTACCCGGCGGACGCCGGGCGTTCACGGGGCGGCGGGTCAGTGAGCGAGAACTCAGACGCTCCCGTTGTTCCGGCTCAGGTAGGCCGGGTTCATCTCCTGGCGGGGCAGGTACACCTCGCCGGTGACGTCGGCCCCGAGCCGGACCCGGTCACCGTCGACGAGCCGCACCTCGGTGCCCGGGGTGGCCCGGTCCTCGTTGACGAACGTCCCGTTGGTGGAGCCCTCGTCCCGGATCGCGGCCCGGCCGGAATCGTCCACGGTCACGGTGGCGTGCCGCCGGGACACGTTGTCGAACCGGGCGAACGCCGCCGCCACCAGGGACTGCGCCGGATCCCGGCCCAGCATCAGCGAGGTCCCGGCGGGGATCTCCACGTTGCCGGTCGGGAACGCGATGCGCAGCACCACGGGAGAGATCCGCCGCTGGCCGGTCCGTGGCAGCGGCGCCCGGCACTCCAGGCACCACAGGTCGGACGGGTCCGGAACCCGCGCGCCACAGTTCGGGCAGGCCGACGCGTCCTCGGTCCCCGCGCCCGCGCCCGGCATGTACCGCTGCGAGACGGTGGGCGTCGGAAGGTCCTCTTCGGCCTGCTCCGCGCGTGGCAGGTTCGCCCCGCACCGAAAGCAGATCAAGTCCTCTGGCTGCACCCGGACAGCACAGTTGGGACAGGTCAGGATGGCCATATCGTCCTCCGCGACGGCCCAGAGACGCCCCTTGCCTGGCGTCCTGGCTGGTCTGGATCTCCTCTACCGAGCTCGCCCCCGGACATGCAGTCCGGCCCGAGGGGGCAGGTACGGCGGGGGACGCGCCTCCTTACCTTACCTGTCACCGCCCGGCTGGCTAGCTGAGTGGCGAAGACTGCTGCGAAGTAGCCGTCGCGGCCTGCGCGGCGGTGCCTTCGGCCGAGACTTCATTTTTTTTCGAATGACCGCGAATGAGGCGGCTGACCTCGGTGCGGAGCTGCACAAACTCGGGCAATTCCTTGGTCGTGATCTGGTCTCGCGGCGCGGGCAGGGCCACCTTCAGGTCGGCCAGAATGCGGCCGGGCCCGGGTGTGAGCACGATCACCCGGTCGCCCACGTACACGCTTTCGTCGATGTCGTGGGTGACGAGCAGGATCGTGACCCCGCGCTCGCGGCGCACCCGCAGCGTGAGGTCTTCCAGGTCCTCCCGGGTCTGCGCGTCCACCGACCCGAACGGCTCGTCCATCAGCAGCAGGGCCGGGTCGCCGGCCAGCGCCCGGGCGATCGCCACCCGCTGCTGCATGCCACCGGACAGCTGCCACGGGTACTTCTCGCCCAGCCCGGGCAGGCCGATCTGGGCCAGCGACTCGTCGGCCTTGGCCCGGCGGGCCTTGCGGTTGCGCTCGGTCCGGCGCAGCGGCAGCGCCACGTTGTCCTGCACGGTCAGCCACGGATACAGCGAACGGCTGTAATCCTGGAACACCACCGACAGCCGGTCCGGTACCCGCTCCACCGGAGCGCCGCTGAGCTCGACCGTGCCCTGGGTCGGCGGCAGCAGCCCGGCGATGCATCGCAGCAGGGTGGATTTACCGCAGCCGGACGGCCCGACGATGCTGACCAGCTCGCCCTCGGAGACGCTCAGCCGCACATCCTTGATGGCCACGTGAGCGGTGGGCCCCTGGCCGTAGGTGCGCGTCACATCGGTTACTTCAAGCACGTCAATTCCGCATCCTTTGTCGGCCGCCTAGGCACCACGGTGCCATGGGAGCCGTGGTGTTTTCCACATAATCCGGGCGCTTTCCGGCTACTGCGCCGGGTAGGTACCGGCCATGCGCGTGATCACGCTGGAAGAGCATTTCTGGACCGACGCCCTGACCGACGCCCTGGCCGAGGCCAACCGGGGCGCCCTGGCCATGCCCCGGCTCGGCGTGCTGGCCGACGACCTCCGGGACCTCGGGGAACGCCGTCTGGCCGACATGGACGCGGCCGGGATCGACGTCCAGGTGCTGTCGGTGGCGCCCCCGGCCACCCAGGTGCTCGACCCGGGACCGGCCGTGCGGCTGGCCCGCACGGCCAACGACCAGCTGGCCGAGGCGGTCGCGCGGCATCCAGACCGGTTCGCGGGCTTCGCCACCTTGCCCACCCCGGACCCGGACGCGGCCGCCGCCGAGCTGGAGCGGACCGTGACCGAACACGGCTTCAAGGGCGCGATGATCAACGGGCACACCGAGGGCCGGTTCCTGGACGACGAGAGGTTCTGGCCGGTCTTCGAGCGGGCCGAGACGCTCGGCGTCCCGGTCTACCTGCACCCGACCTACCCGACCGACCAGGCCATGGAGGTGTACTACCAGGGGTTCGACGACCAGGTCAGCGCGACCCTGGCCACCTCGGGCTGGGGCTGGCACGCCGAGACCGGCCTGCACGTGCTGCGGATCATCCTGGCTGGCGTCTTCGACCGGTTCCCCGGGCTCCAGATGATCATCGGTCACATGGGCGAGAACCTGCCGTTCTCGCTGGCCCGCGCGGACGAGCGGCTCACCCCGGTGGCCACCGGCCTGAAGCGCCGGGTGGGAGACTACTTCCGTGACCACTTCCAGGTCACCACCAGCGGCTACTTCACCGACGCGCCGCTGCTGTGCACGCTCATGGTGCTGGGCGCGGACCGGATCCTGTTCTCGGTCGACTACCCGTTCTCCAGCAACGGCCGCGGCCGGGCATTTCTGGACGGCACCCCGATCAGCCAGGCCGACCGGGAGAAGATCGCCCACGGCAACGCCGAGCGCCTCCTCGGCCTCTGAGCTCACCTAGACCGCTTCCATCTGGCGGGCGCCGCGGTGCCAGGACAGCGCCACCCGCTGAACGCCGCTCAGGATGGCGTTGAGCAGGTAGCCGAGGATGCCCAGGACCACGATCGTGGACCACAGCTGGATCATGTCGAACGAGTTCTGCGCGTTCAGCATCTCGTAGCCGATGCCGTTGCTCGACCCGACCAGCTCGGAGAAGACCATCAGGATCAGGGCCAGCGACAGGCTGAGCCGGAACCCGGTGAACATCTTCGGCAGCGCCGACGGAATGATCAGCTGGGTCAGCCGCTGGCCCCGGCTCAGCCGGAACGCTTCGGCCGTCTCCACCTGCACCGGGTCGACCGAGCTGGCCCCGTCGATCGTGTTCAGCAGGATCGGCCACAGCGTGCCGAACGCGATCGTGGCCACCTCCATCTGGGTGCCGATCTTGAACAGGGCCAGGAACACCGGGGCCATGGTGACCACCGGCAGCGCCCGGGCGAACTGCAGCAGCGGCTCCAGGTACTCCGACACCGTGCGGGACCGGCCGATGGCGATGCCGAGCGGGACCCCGATGGCGGTGGCGATGGCCAGCCCGGCCAGCGTCCGCCAGATGCTCGGCAGCAGGTTGCCGGTGGCGTTCTTGGTGAAGAACACGTGGGACGCGGGCCCGGAGAACCACAGGTGGTACATCCGGTCCAAGATCGTGGACGGTGGCGGGAAGAACGGGCTGTGGTGCGCGGACGCCCACAGCTGCCACAGCAGCACGCCGACGACCAGCACCACCCAGCGCGACAGCTCGCGCACTACTCTGGTCAGGCTCATGCGCCCGCTCCCGTCGCTCCGGCCAGCCGGAGGTGGTGCCAGCGCAGCAGGCGGTGCTCGGCGTACACGATGGCCCGGTCCAGAATCAGGCCCAGGATGCCGGCCCAGATCGTCGCGGCCAGGATCACCGGCAGGTTGGTCGCGCCCGAGCTCTGGTCCGCGATGAACGCGCCCAGCCCGGGCCCGTTGATCCGGCCGGTGATGTAACCCGCGCCGATGTCCAGGATGATCGCCACCGACGAGGCGAGCCGGATGCCGGTGGCGATGAACGGCGCCGCGCTCGGCAGCGACACCAGCCGGACGGTGGCCAGGGTGGAGAAGCCGAACGCGCGGCTGGTCTCCTTGGCCACCGGGTCCACGTCGTCCAGGCCGGCCATGGTGTTGTACAGCACCGGCCAGATCGCGCCGTAGACGATCAGCGTCACCGACATCCGCAGCCCCGGCCCGAGCCAGAGGCTGACC
>DASXJM010000780.1:0-27314 GCA_036497405.1 Streptosporangiaceae bacterium
ACGATGGTGGCCATGGCCTCGTCCTCGGTCATGCCCCGGCTCATCAGGTAGAACAGCTGGTCCTCGGAGATCTTGGAGACCGAGGCCTCGTGGCCCATCTCCACGTCGTCCTCGCGCACGTCCACGTACGGGTAGGTGTCGCTCCGGCTCACCGTGTCGACCAGCAGCGCGTCGCACTTGACGGTGGACTTGGAGTGCTCGGCACCCTCCTGGACCTGGACCAGGCCCCGGTAGGAGGTCCGGCCACCGGCCCGGGCCACCGACTTGGAGACGATGGTCGAGGAGGTGTTGGGCGCGCAGTGCACCATCTTGGAGCCGGCGTCCTGGTGCTGGCCCTCACCCGCGAACGCGACCGACAGGGTCTCACCCTTGGCGTGCTCGCCCATCAGGTAGACGGCCGGGTACTTCATCGTGACCTTGGAGCCGATGTTGCCGTCGATCCACTCCATGGTCGCGCCCTGCTCGCAGATGGCCCGCTTGGTGACCAGGTTGTAGACGTTGTTCGACCAGTTCTGGATCGTGGTGTACCGGCAGCGGGCGTCCTTCTTGACGATGATCTCCACCACCGCCGAGTGCAGCGAGTCCGACTTGTAGATCGGCGCCGTGCAGCCCTCGACGTAGTGCACGTAGGCACCCTCGTCCACGATGATCAGCGTCCGCTCGAACTGGCCCATGTTCTCGGTGTTGATCCGGAAGTAGGCCTGCAGCGGGATGTCGACGTGCACGCCCTTCGGCACGTAGATGAACGAGCCACCGGACCACACCGACGTGTTCAGCGCGGCGAACTTGTTGTCGCCCGGCGGGATCACAGTGCTGAAGTACTCCTGGAACAGCTCGGGGTGCTCGCGCAGCGCCGTGTCGGTGTCGAGGAAGAGGACGCCCTTCTCCTCGAGGTCCTCACGGATCTTGTGGTAGACGACCTCGGACTCGTACTGAGCCGCCACCCCGGCGATCAGCCGCTGCTTCTCGGCTTCGGGGATGCCCAGCTTGTCGTAGGTGTTCTTGATGTCCTCGGGAAGGTCGTCCCAGCTTTCGGCCTGCTTCTCGGTCGACCGGACGAAGTACTTGATGTTGTCGAAGTCGATCTCGGACAGGTCGGCGCCCCAGGTCGGCAGCGGCTTGCGGCCGAACATGCGGAGCCCGCGCAGGCGCAGGTCCAGCATCCACTCCGGCTCGTTCTTGCGGGCCGAGATGTCGCGGACCACGTCCTCGGACAGGCCACGGCGCGCGGACGCGCCGGCCACGTCGCTGTCGGCCCAGCCGAACTTGTACGCGCCGAGCCCGTCAAGCTGGTCGTTAGCGGTCGTCGTCATAGAAAGAGCCCTCCGGACCCTGAAATGTTTTCGCCGTTCCCCTGGATCCCCTGAGTTTCAACTGGGTCCGGGGTGGTCTGCTTCCCTGCCAGCGAACGGCAGGTGACATGGGTGGTGCAGATACCGTCGCCGTGGGCGATGGTAGCCAGCCGCTGGACCGGCACACCGAGCAACCGGCCGAACGCCTCGGTCTCGGCCTCGCACAGCTGCGGGAACTCGGCGGCCACGTGGGCCACCGGGCAGTGGTGCTGGCACAACTGCTCGCCGCCGGCCGCCGCCGAACCGCTGGCGGCGGGGGCCGCCCCGGCCGAGGCGGCGTACCCGTCGGCCGACAGCGCGTCGGCCAGGGCCTGGACCCGCTCCCCCGGTGGCGCCGCGGCCACGGTCGGGCCGTACCGCCGTTCCAGCTCGGCGACCTGGTGGCGGGCGAACTCCTCGACCGCCGCCGGGCCCCCGGTCTCGGCCAGGAAGCGGAGCGCGCTGCTGGCCAGATCGTCGTAGGCGTGCTCGAAGGCGCTGCGGCCCGCGTCGGTGATGGCGAACAGCCGGGCGGGACGGCCCCGGCCCCGGCTGGCGTAGGTGCGGGCGGTGCGGGTCTCGATCAGCCCCTCGGCCAGCAGGGTGTCCAGGTGCCGGCGGATGGCGGCCGGGGTCAGGCCGAGCCGGTTCCCGATGACCGAGGCCGTGGACGGCCCCAGCTCCAGGATCAGCCGGGCCACTCGCGCGCGGGTGCCGCGCTCTGAGCTGGCCGCGGCACCAAGTGCCACCGCCTGCCGCCCAGAAGTCGCTGTCCGCACGTTTTTCACAACACAAGTATGCCGTAAATAAGTCCAGCACCGCAAAGATTACCGCAGGCAAATATGACGTAATTCTTCAGCCCCGTTCGTCTTGAGGCTTCTCGCTGGTCACAGGAGTAGCTGGTGTGTCGGGGCGGGCTGGGGCGGCCCCGCGCGCCGTACCCTGGGCAGCATGGCTGCGGCGCGGCCGGACGTGGCCGACCTGCTGGACGTCCGGATCCCGACCGGCGGCAGGGTGGTCGCGATCAGCGACCTGCACCTGCCGCCGGAACGCTCGGACATCTCCGGGCGGTCCTGCGCGCTGGTGGCGGCGCGGCTGGCCGAGCTGGCGGGCCCCGGCACGGCCGCCCTGACCGTGGTGCTGGCCGGCGACATCATCGAGCTGCTGGCCAATCCGCAGGCCAGCGCGGACGCGATCCTGCGCGAGCACGAGGACCTGTGCGCGGCCCTGGCCGCGGTGGTGGCCGCGGGCGGGCAGGTCGTCTACGCCGTCGGCAATCACGACAGCGACCTGGCCTGGGACGTCAAGGCGGCCGACGCGGTGCGCGAGCGGACCGGGGCCCGGCTGTGCCTGGCCGCCGACCTGGTGCTGCCGGACGGGGGCAAGGTCCGGGTCGAGCACGGGCACCAGCTCGACCCGTACAACTGCTTCTGCGACCCGCGCAACCGGCTCGACACGCCGCTCGGCCACCACATCGTGCGCGAGGTCCTGCCCCGGATCGAATTCCTGGGCCGCGGCTGGCTGGACGGCGCGCACGAGATGGCCGACCCGGGTGACTTCCCGTCCTTCGTCGGCTCCCGGCTGTTCTACCGCAAGCTGACCCGGCACGCCTGGTGGCTGCTGCTGATTCCGGTCCTGCTGCTGCTGGCCCTGCGGGTGTCGGAGATCTTGTCGCTGCCGACCAAGTACCCGGACACCACCCGCTGGGTGCACGGCGCCGAGATCCTGGGCTACGGCGCGGTGGCGGACCTGATCGTGGTGGCGGCCATCATCGCCATCGTGTCCCGCCGGGCCTGGACGTCGATCAGCGCGCTGGCCCTGGCCGAACGGGGCTACGGGCAGAACCACGCGGCCCGGCAGCGGGCCGCCGACCTGACCGGTGAGGGCTACCGGGGCTTCCTGTCCGGGCACACCCACCACCCCGAGCTGAGCCCGTGCGGAGCGGGGTTCTACGGCAACACCGGCTCCTGCACCACGGTGGTGGAGGGCACCGCGACCCGGCTGACCATGCCCTCGGCCTACCTGCGGGCCCAGCAGATCTGCTGGCTGGAGCTGACCAGCCAGGCGGCCGGGCTGGCGGCTGAACTGGGCGCCGGGCTGGGGGCTGAACTGCGGGTGGCCCGGATCGACCTGCCGGGGGCAACCCGGCTGGAGCGGTTCGCGGCCCGGGGGCGGCACCGGTTCTCGGCCAGCCCGGCCGTGGTCGGCTCCTGGCCCGGGCCGGCCTGGCCCGCGGCCGCGGTGGCGGCCAAGGCGGAGGCGGCTATTACGACTGGTCGTAGTACAAGTGCCGACGCCGGCGAGGCGGCCGGGCCGGAACGACCATAGACTCGCGATCGTGAGCACTGCCCCTGCCGTCGAGATCGCGAGCCTGGTCAAGCAGTACCGGCACGCGCGCGCGGTCGACGGGCTGACCCTGACCGCGGCCCGCGGTCAGGTCACCTCGATCCTCGGGCCCAACGGGGCGGGCAAGACCACCACCATCGAGATCTGCGAGGGCTACCGGGCCGCCGACAGCGGCCGGGTCCGGGTGCTCGGCCTGGACCCGGATCGCGACAGCCGGGCGCTGCGGCCCCGGGTCGGGGTCATGCTCCAGTCGGGCGGGGTGCCGCCCGCCATCCCGGCCGGTGAATACCTGCGGCTGCTGGCCCGGTTCCACGCCCACTCGCTGGACCCGGCGGGCCTGCTGGACCGGGTCGGCCTGGCCGAGGCGGCCCGGACCCAGTACAAACGGCTGTCCGGCGGGCAGCAGCAGCGGCTGGCGCTGGCCGCCGCGGTCATCGGCCGCCCCGAACTGGTGTTCCTGGACGAGCCCACGGCCGGGATGGACCCGCAGGCCCGGCACGCCACCTGGGACCTGATCGCCGAGTTGCGCGGCTCCGGGGTGAGCGTGATCTTGACCACGCACTTCATGGACGAGGCCGAGCGGCTCTCGGACCAGGTGGCCATCATCGACCACGGCCGCCTCGTCGCGGGCGGCACCCCGGCCGAGCTGTGCGGCGGCGCGGGCCAGCTGCGGTTCCGGGCCGACTCCGGGCTGGACACCGACGGCCTGGTGGCCGCGCTCCCGGACGGCACCGCGGCCAAGGAGTCCCCGGCCGGGCACTACGTCATCGAGGTCCCGGACGGGGTCACCCCGCAGCTGCTGGCCTCGGTGACCGCCTGGTGTGCCGAGCACGGCGTGCTCCCGACCAGCCTGCGGATCGAGAGCCGCACCCTGGAGGACGTGTTCCTGGAGCTGACCGGAAAGGAACTGCGCGCATGAGGGGGCTGGGCTCGTGAGCGTGGCTTCGCCCGAGGCACCCGGGGCACCCGGCTCGTTCGCGCCCGCGCCGGGAGCGGCGCCGATGGGCCGGATGATCGCGGCCCAGACGGCGATGGAGACCCGGATGCTGCTGCGCAACGGCGAGCAGCTCACGGTGACCCTGGTCATCCCGCTGGCCCTGCTGGCTATGTTCAGCCTGGAGCCGCTGGTCAGCGTGGGTGGCGGTACCCGCATCGACTTCCTGGCCCCGGGCGTCATCGCGCTGGCCGTGATGTCGGTCGCCTTTACCAGCCAGGCCATCGCCACCGGCTTCGAACGGCGCTACGGCGTGCTCAAGCGGCTGGGCGCGGAACCACTGTCCCGGGTGGGCCTCATCGCGGCCAAGACCGTCAGCGTGGTCCTGATCGAGCTGGTGCAGGCGGTGCTGATCACCGCGGTCGCGTTCGGGCTGGGCTGGACCCCGCACACCAGCGCGCTGGCCTTCCTGACCGTGCCGCTGCTGGTGCTGGCGGGCACGGGCGCGTTCAGCGGGCTGGCCCTGCTGATGGCGGGCACCTTGCGGGCCGAAGCCACCCTGGCCCTGGCCAACCTGATCTACATCGCCCTGCTCGGCCTGGGTGGCGTGGTCTTCCCGCTGTCCAAGTTCCCGGCCGCGGCTCACCCGTACCTGACCCTGCTGCCGACCGGGGCGCTGGCCACCGGGCTGCGCTCGGTGCTGGCCCAGTCGGCCGGAGTGCCGGTGCGGGACCTCATCGTGCTGGTGGTGTGGGCCGCGGTGGGGATCGGGCTCGCGGCCCGCACGTTCCGCTGGGAGTGAGCACCGAGGTCCGCGAGCCCGCCGCGGCGCCCGGGCTCAGCTCCCGGGCGACGGCTGGGTCGGCCGCCCTGGTGCTGAGCGGGATCGTCTCCACCCAGGTCGGGGCGGGTCTGGCCACCCGGCTGTTTCATCAGGTCCCCGCGGCCGCGGTGACCGGGCTGCGGCTGTGGGCCGCGGCCATTGTGCTGCTGATCGTGTCCTTCGGCGGCGTGCGGGCCGCGGTGACCGGGGTGGCCCGGCGGCGAGCGGCGCGGGACGCACTGATCGTGGGTGGCTTCGGGCTGACCCTGGGCGCGATGAACTTCGTGTTCTACCAGGCCATCGCCAGGATCCCGCTCGGGGTGGCGGTGACGATCGAGTTCCTCGGCCCGCTGGCGGTGGCGGTGGCCGGCTCGCGCCGCCTGCTCGACCTGATCTGGGTCGGGCTGGCCGCGGCCGGGGTGGTCCTGCTGACCGGCGACGGCGCCGGCCACCTGGACGTGGCCGGGGTCGTGTTCGCCGCGCTGGCCGCCGTCGGCTGGGCCGGTTACATCTTGTTCAGCGTGGCCACCGGGCGCCGCTTCACCGGGGCCAACGGCCTGGCCCTGGCCATGGTGGTGGCGGCGGTGGCGGTCACCCCGGTGGCCACGGCGGCGGCGGTCACGGCCGGGCCCGCCGCCCATCAGGCGCTGGGCCGGCCGTCGGTGCTGCTGACCGGGGCCGCGGTGGGAGTGCTGTCCTCGGCCATCCCGTACGGGCTGGAGATGCAGGCGCTGCGGTGGCTGCCAGCGCGGATCTTCGGCATCTGGATGAGCGTGGAACCGGCCGCGGCCGCGCTGATCGGCCTGGTCCTGCTCGGGCAGCGGCTGTCGGCGGCCGAGTGGGCCGCCGTCGGCTGCGTGGTGGTGGCCAGCATCGGCGCCGCCCGGGCGGTGGCACCAGCCGTCCCGGCCCCGGATTGACCTCCGGCCAGGATGGGGCCGCGCGCTTCACCAGGCCGGCTGTTGCGCGAACTGGCTGTTGTAGAGGTCGCGGTAGACGGTACCGTCGTGCAGCAGTTGGTCGTGACCGCCCTGCTCGACGATGCGTCCCGCGCTCATGACAACGATCGTGT
The DNA here is from genome assembly GCA_036497405.1 of Streptosporangiaceae bacterium. Lineage (GTDB taxonomy): Bacteria > Actinomycetota > Actinomycetes > Streptosporangiales > Streptosporangiaceae > Bog-532. Next base: position 6,507 of record DASXJM010000780.1, read on the forward strand.
CGGCGTTGCGCACCGTGGAGAGCCGATGCGCGATCACGAAACTGGTCCGGCCGCGGCGCAGCCGGGCCATCCCACGCTGGATGGCGGCTTCGGTCCGGGTATCGACATTGCTGGTGGCCTCGTCGAGTATCAGGATCCCCGGGTTGGCCAGGAAGGCGCGGGCTATGGTCAGCAGCTGCTTCTGGCCGGAGGAGACAGCGGAGGTGTCCGGATCGAGCACGGTGTCGTAGCCCTGCGGCAGGGCACGGATGAAAGGTTCAGCCTGCGCCGCGCGGGCGGCGGCGATGACGTCCTCCTCGCTGGCGCCATCCCGGCCGTAGGCGATGTTCTCCCGGATCGTGCCGGCGAACAGCCATGTGTCCTGCAGCACCATGCCGAAACAGCGCCGGACCTGGTCGCGGCCCAGGCTGCGGTAATCGGTTCCGTTGAGCAGGATGCGGCCGCCATCGATCTCATAGAAGCGCATGAGCAGGTTGACGACCGTGGTCTTGCCCGCGCCGGTGGGACCTACGATGGCCACGGTCTGGCCGGGTGCCGCGTGCAGGGTGAAGTCCTCGATCAGCGGAGTCTCCGCCTCGTACCTGAACGACACGCGTTCAAGATCGACTCGGTAGGCGACCGGGAGCCTGGCCGGCGCCGAGCCGCCCAGCTCATCGCCGATCCGCTCCGGGACCGCCGTGTCATGGACCACCGGTTCCTCGGGCATGGCCAGGAAGTCGAAGACCCGCTGAGCGGACGCTAGCCCCGACTGGAGCTGGTTCAGCTGGCTGGCGATCTGGGAAACCGGCGTGGTGAACTGCCGCGAGTACTGAATGAACGCCTGCACGTCGCCCAGGGTGAAGACACCCGTGGCCACCCGGTAACCGCCCAGGGCGGCGATGACCACGTAATTGAGGTTGCCGAGAAACTGGACGGCGGGCTGCACGGTGCCGGACAGGAACTCGGCGCGGAACCCGGCCTGGTACAGCTGGTCGTTACGGTGGCTGAAGTCTTCGCTCATCGGCCGTCGCTGGCCGAACACTGACACCAGGGCGTGCCCGGTGTGACTCTCTTCGACCAGGCCGTTCAGCCGTGCGGTCCAGTGCCACTGCGCGATGAAGTGCGCCTTTGACCGGCGGGCGATACCGGACGTCAGGCCGATCGACAGTGGGATGATCGCCAGCGAGATCGTGGCGAGCAGCGGGGAGATCCAGAACATCATGACCAGGATGCCCAGCACGGTCAGCACCGACGTGAGCAACTGGTTCAGGCCCTGCTGCAGTGTGGTGTTGAGGTTGTCGATGTCGTTGGTCACCAGGCCGAGGATCTCGCCGTGCGGGCGGCTGTCGAAGTAGCGCAGGGGCAGGCGGGCCAGTTTGGCCTCGACGGCCTCACGCATCCCGTAGACGGTACGCTGAGCGACCCCCGCCATCAGGTAACCCTGCGCCCAGCTGAAACCTGCACCGCACAGATACAGCACGGCGGCCAGTCCCAGCGTCCGGCCGAACCGGGCGAAGTCCACGCCATGCCCGGGAGTGATATCCATGGCGGAGAACATCGTGGCCAGCTGGCCGTGTCCGTGCGCGCGCAGCCCGGCGATGGCCTGCGCCTTGGTGACTCCCGCGGGCAGGCTTCTGCTGACCAGCCCCGCAAAGAGAATGTCGGTGGCGTGGCCAAGTATTTTGGGCCCGGTCACGAACAACGCGGCCGAGGCCACCCCGAGCAGTGTTCCGGCCGCCAGCCGCAGCCGATCCGGACGGAGCCGGCTCATGAGCAGCCGTACGGTGTCGCGGGAGCCGGCGCTCACGCCGCGGTTCCTTCGCCCAGCTGGGACGTGACGATTTCGCGGTAGGGCTCGCACGCGGCCAGCAGCTGCCGGTGAGTGCCCACGCCGGCTATCTGTCCGGCGTCCAGCACGATGATCTGATCGGCCCGCATCACCGTGCTGGCCCGCTGGGCGACGATCACCACGGTCGCGCTGCGCGTCTCGGCGCGAAGGGCCGCCTGCAGCCGCGCGTCGGTGGCCGGATCCAGCGCCGAGAAGCAGTCATCGAACAGGTACAGCTGCGCATGAGTGAGCAGGGCCCGGGCGATGGACAGCCGCTGGCGCTGGCCGCCGGACAGGTTCGTGCCGCCCTGGTCCACCGAGGCGTCCAGTTGGCCAGGCATGCTGGCCACGAAGTCCAGGGCCTGGGCCACGCCGAGCGCGCGCCACAAATCTGTGTCGGTGGCGTGCGGCCCGGCGAAACGCAAATTGCTCGCTACCGTGCCGCCGAACAGGAAGGCCTGCTGCGGGACCAGGCCGACGCCGGACCACAGCTCCTCGGCTGACTGTTTCCGCACATCGAGGCCGTTGACAAGGACGGCACCGCCGGCCGGGTCGAAGAAGCGCAAGATGAGGCTGAGCAGCGTAGTCTTGCCGCTCCCGGTGCCGCCGATGATCGCGCTGGTCTGGCCGGGCCACAGCGTGAAGGTGACACCGGTGAGCACCGGAGCCGCCGCGCCCGGGTAGGCGAAGCTGACGTTGCGGAACTCCACCGCGCCGGTCACATGAGCAGGCCGGCCCGGCTGAGCCGGATCAGCGACAGTCGGGACGGTGCTGAGCACCTGCGTAATTCGTTCCGCACTCGCCACCGCCCGCGGGATGAGAATGATCACGGTCACGGCGGTGATGACGGCGAGCAGGATCTGCAGGATGTACGTGACGAACGCGAGAAGGTTGCCGATCGGCATGGAACCGCGGCTGACCAGGTGACCACCGAACCAGATGATGCCCACCGCCGACAGGTTGAGCACGATGACCAGGACGGGGCTGGTCACCGCGAAGATCCGGTTGGCCCGGAGCGAGGTCCGGGTCAGCTCGAAGTTGGCCAGCTGGAATCGGCCCTGCTCGGTGGCGGTACGAAGGAACGCGCGGATCACCCGGATGCCGCTGATCTGTTCCCGCAGCAACTGGTTGATCCGGTCCACTTTGCTCTGGATGGACCGGAACAGGGGGACGACCGCGGCCAGCATGACCGCGATGATCAGGGCCATGACCGGCACGGCCACCATGAGCAGGACTGACAGCGCGGCTCCCTCCCTGATGGCCATCACCACGCCGCCGACGCTGGTGACCAGCGCGATCACCAGCAGGGTCAGTGCAACCTGGAGGAACGCCTGGACCTGCTGGACGTCATTGGTGTTACGGGTGATCAGTGAGGCGGTACCGAACTGGTTGATTTCGCGGGCCGAAAATCTCTGTACCCGCTGGTAGATCGTGGCGCGCAGGCTGGCACCCACGGTCATCGACACCCGTGCGGCCCAGTAGATGGCTATGACCGACACGGTGCTGAGGGCGAGGGCGATACCGAGCATCAGGCCGCCGGTACGCCAGATGTAGGCGGTGTCGCCGTCCAGCACCCCCCGGTTGATGATGTCGGCGTTGAGGTTGGGCAGGTACAGGCCGCCGGCCGCCTGGACCGAGAGCAGCAGGACAACGAGCAGGACCTGCCCGGTGTGGGGCCGGAGGTATGCGCGCAGCAGCTTGGTCAGCACCAGCCAGCCGCGGGTGCTGAACCGGCGGTGCCGTCCACCGGGGTGGCTGGGCATCGGTGGTCAGCGGGCCGGGCCGGCCTGTCCCGCCACACGGCCAGCGCTGAGATCCGGTGAAATCAGCTTCATGGTCGTGGCCGGAATCGTGAATGCGGGCTGCAGGTGGAGGTGCTGGATGTCACCGCCGCCGTCTGGTCCGAGCTGCGTCAAGCATGCGCATGCCTCGCTGGTGAAGCCGGCGAACCGGTAGGCGACCTCCATCATCCGGTTGCGGTCGGTCGGTCGGAAGTCGGCGGCCAGATGGGCGCCGCCCCTGGCGGCCTGATCGATCAGCCAGTTGAGGATGGCTGCGCCCGCACCGAAGGACACCACCCGGCACGAGGTGGCGAGCAGCTTCAGGTGCCACAGCATGTCGCGGTATTCGAGCAGGAGCACCCCGACGGCACCGTGCGGCCCGAACCGGTCGGTGAGGGCCACGGTCAGCACCTCATGGGCCGGGTCGTCGAGCAGGCGGCGCAGCACCTCGCCGGAATAGTGCACGCCGGTCGCGTTCATCTGGCTGGTACGCAGTGTCAGTTCTTCGACGCGAGACAATTCTTCCTGGTCGGCCCGCTTGATCGTCATCACCAGATCGAGCGTGCGCAGGAATTCCTCATCGGGTCCGGTAAAGGACTGTTTCTCGGCCTCGCGCCTGATACCGGCCTGGTACATCTGGCGGCGCCGCCGGGCGTCGGCGGTCACGGTGGCCGGGCGGAACTCCGGCCGGCTGAGCAGGCTGGTCACCTGATCGGCGGAGTAGCAGCGGACCTCGGGAGCCCGGAAGGCGACCTCAGCGCGCTCGCTCGGCAGGTCGTCCACGAAGGCGATGGTGGTGAGTGCGAAGTTGAGCTGTTCGGCGATTGCGGTGACCGAGTCTGACTTGCGCCCCCAGTTGATCCGGGGGTGAACGAAATACTCGGCGACGCCCAGTTCCTCAAGCCGGGCCCAGGCCAGGTCATGATCGTTCTTGCTGGCGATGGACTGCAGGATGCCGCGGGCGTCGAGCGTGACGATCACGTTCCGCACCTCATCAGGCAGGCGCACGTCCGGATCTTCCAGCAGCGTGCCTTGCCACAGTGTGTGGTCCAGGTCCCAGATCAGGCACTTTATGACGACTGGCTCGTCTGGCACGCTGTTCTCCTCCCGCGATGTACCCGCATGGTCATGGTCACGCTGACCCGGCCAGAGCGCGCTCGGCCAGGATCAGCTGGCAGATCTCGTTGCTGCCTTCGATGATTTCCATCAGCTTGGCGTCCCGGTAGGCACGCGCCACCACGTGCCCATCCCGCACACCAGCAGACGCCAGCACCTGCACCGCGGCGGAGGCGCTGCGGGCGGCCTGACCCGCGCTGACGTGCTTGGCCAGCACCGCCGCGACGGCCAGATCTTGGGCAGAGGAATCCCAGCACCGGCTCGCGTGCTCGCACACCCGGGTGGACACCTGGTCGGCGACCAGGAGCTCAGCCAGATGCCGGGAGACCAGCTGATGCTGGCTGAGTGGCTGCCCGGACTGCTGCCGGCTTTTGGCGTGCTCAGCGGCTGCGCGCAGGCACGCGCGGATGATGCCGGTGCATCCCCACGCCACCGAAAGACGGCCATAGGACAGCGCGGTCGTGAAGATCAGTGGCAGGGCCTGGCCACCGCCGCCGAGCACGCTGCTCACGGGCAGCCGTACCTCGTCCAGGCGGACGCCGGCGTGCCCGGCCGCCCGGCAGCCGAGCGGATCCGTGATCGGCTCGATCTCGACGCCGGGCGCGGACGCTGGTACCACGACGGCGGCACCACCGCTGCCGAGCCGTCCCAGGATCACCAGCAGGTCGGCGTAGCGAGCCCCGGTGACCCACATCTTCTCGCCGCTGATCACGACCAGGTCCCCGCTACGGACGATCTGTGTCTGCACGGCTGAAAGGTCGCTGCCCGCGCCCGGTTCGCTGAACGCGACCGCGGCGAGTGCACCGCTGGTCAGCTCGGCGAGGTAGCGGCCCCGCTGCTCCTGGTCCCCGAGCCGCTGGATGGCCCAGGCGGCCATACCTTGAGAGGTCATGATGCTGCGCAGGGAGCTGCACAAGCTGCCCACGTGGGCGGTCAGCTCACCGCTTTCCAGGCTGCCCGCGCCCAGACCCCCGAACCTCGCCGGCACCTCAGCGCACAGCATTCCCCGGGCACTGAGTTTGCGCAGTACCTCGATCGGCAACCGCCTGGCCAGGTCCCAGGAACCAGCGTCGTCGCCGATGAGTTCGGCGGCCAGCGCCCGTTCGCCGTCCAGCCGGACGCGCGGCTCAGGCATCGGCGGGCAGCGGTGAGCCGTTTCGCAACCGCATGACCAGGCTGGTCATTGCCTGCACAGTGCGGAAGTTGTCCAGCTTCAGTTCCGGGCCGATGATGGCGATGCCGTACTCGGTTTCCAGATGCACGACGAGCTGCATCGCGAACATCGACGACACCAGCCCGGAGGCGAACAGATCCTGATCCGCCGCCACCGGGCTCTTGATCTTTTCCGTGAGGAACCCGAGCAGGGCCTGCTCGATGTCCTCAGCGGTGACCGGTGCGGCCCCGGACGTGTTCTCGGCGGTCATGAAGCCACCTTCCCGTAGTCGTAAAAGCCCTGGCCGGTCTTGCGGCCCAGGCTGCCTTCGCGGACCTTCTGCAGCAGCAGTTCGCACGGCCGGCAGCTCTCGTCGCCGGTCCGCTCGTACAGCACGTTCAGCGAATCGACGAGGTTGTCCAGCCCGATCAGATCGGCGGTACGCAACGGGCCGGTGGAGTGCCCCAGGCAGCCTTCCAGCAGCGCGTCCACCATCTCGGGGGTGGCAGTGCCTTTCTGCGCGACCATCGCGGCGTGGTTGATCAGCGGGTGCAGCAGCCGGTTGATCACGAATCCGGGGGCGTCCCGGATGACGATTCCTTCGCGTCCCAGCGCGGTCAGGAGCGCGGTGACCGCGTCCATCGTCTGATCGTCGGTCCGCGGCCCGCGGATGACCTCGACCGTGGTGATCAGATATGCGGGGTTCATGAAATGGACGCCGACCAGTTCACCCGGCCGGACCACCGACGCGGCCATTTCATCGATTGGAATGCAGGACGTGTTCGAGATCAGGGTCGTGCCGGGCGGCACGACCTCCGAGACCTCCGCCAGCACCTTGGCCTTGGTCTCCGGCACCTCGGTGACCGCCTCGACGACCGCCGTCACGGCGCCCACTTCCCGCAGCGACACCGTGGTGGTGAGTGCACCAGGCGGCCGGCCCGGCAGCGTGCCCATCAGCTGGGCGTGCCGCAGTTTCCCGGCCACGGTCGTGGCCGCGCCGGCCAGCACCGTCTCGCTGACATCCACCAGCACGACCGGGATTCCGTGGCCGACAGCGAGCGTGGCGATGTTTGTCCCCATGACGCCACCGCCGATGATGGCGAGGCGGTGACCGGCTGGATCAGTTCCCATCGAGGTCTCCAGTTCCTGCGTCTGATGGATGGTCCGGAGCGGCCAGGATCCGCTTGATCTCGTGCAGGAACGCGATTGCGTCCCGGCCGCTGAGGACGCGGTGGTCATAGCTCATGCCGACGTTCACGTAACGCCGGGTGGCGATCTCGCCCGCGGGCGTGCGGACGAGCTCTTCCTGGGTGGCGCACAGCGCCAGCACGCACGTCTGGCCGGGGAAGACGATCGGCCGGGCCAGCACGACATCCGCGTCGTTGCTGAGCGAAATCGTGATGTTGCCGCCGGCCAGTTCCGCGGCCCGGAACGATCCGCGCAGGGCACTGATCCGGAAGTCAGTGAGAACGCCGGCGATCTCATCCAGTGACCGCGCGCCCGCGTCCCGGACGACCGGGACGAACAGGCCCCGGCCAAGGTCGAGGGTGACGCCGACGTGGGCCCCGCCGATCACGGACACCGTGCCATCCCCGCGGTAGCTGGCAAAGCACAGCGGGTGCCGCTCCCGCAGCGCGGCGACCGCCTGGACCAGCAGTTCCGGTAGCCCGATGGGCGGCGCCTCCGGTGGCCGGCCGGCCTGGCGGCCGAGCGCGGCGTCGGCCGGGATCTTGATGGCCGCGAACGCTGCCGGGATCGACTGGTGCGACTGGGTGACGACCTGGCCCACGGCCTGCTGGACCGCGGGCAGCGTGATGATGCCTTCCCCGGCGGCTTCGGTCTGCGGGTCCTCCGGCTGCGGGGTCTGAGCGCGGATCGTGGCCGCGAACTCCTCGACGTCCTGCCGCCGGAGAACGTTCTTGCCGAGTACGCGCAGATCGGTCAGGTCGATGCCGAATTCCGCCGCCGCCTCCCGGGCCGGCCTGGTCACGATCACGTCCCCGGACGGCGGGCTGCCGTCGCGGTGCTCCGGCTGCGCGGCCCCGAGGAACTCCTGCCGGGCCTGGGCCGTCGGGAACAGCCGCCCGATCACCGACCCGGCCGCGCAACTGGCGTTCACCTGCGCGACCTGGAGCAGTACCCCGCCTTCGGCCACGGCCAGTTCCTCGGCCGCCTTCGAGGTCTCGATCACCGCGATCGGGGCGTCGGCGGCGAGCTCCGCCCCGTCCTGGGCCAGCCATTCCACCAGGACGTAGGAGTCGTCGTTGTTGTTCAGCTTCGGCACGGTGATCTCACGCATCCAGCGCCTCGCAGACGGCCCGGTAGATGGTCTCGCTCTGCACGAGCACCTCGCGTTCCAGATGGGGGGCGGTGGGGATGACCGAATCCGCCGAGCTCACCAGCCGGATGGGCCGTTTCAGATCGGCCCACAGCCGCCCGTACAGCTGGTTGGCCACCTCGGCGCCCCACGTCCCGCCGGTCACGCCTTCCTCAGCGATGCAGATCAGGCCCGCGTCCCGCACGGCCGGCAGCAGCGGTTCCAGATCCACCGGGTAGAGCCGGGACGGGACGAGCACCTGGCCGGTCAGCTCGTGCTCGACGAGCAGGTCGGCCGCGGCCTGCCAGGCCCGCTCGGCCAGCCCGCCGGGCGCGATGATCACGTAGTCCGCGGGGTCCGGGCGGCCCACGTAGACGCGCGCCCAGTTCCCGTCACCGCCGGGGAAGTCGAAGCGGAGGGGGCCGGAGATTACCCCGTCCCGGTGCATCCGCCGGCTGTAGAGGGTCTTGTCCTCGAACAGGATGGCCGGCTCGCCGCGGTCCATGATCCGGTCCAGCACGACCGCGTTGTCGTGCAGCGGGGACAGCTCCCAGAGCGAGAGATTCGGGATGCCGATGAAATGCTTCTGCGGATTCTGGCTGTGCGTCGGCCCGTAGCCGCGGTTGCCGCCGACCGGGCACCGGACGATCATGGGCATCGGCACCCGGTGCCCGTACATCGACACCGACTTGGCCGCGAAATTGTAGAGCTGGTCGAAGCACAGCCCCGCGAAGTCGCCGAACATCACCTCGATGACCGGGCGGTCGCCGGCCAGGGCGAGGCCGCCGGCCACCCCGGCGATCGCGCTCTCGCTGATCGGAGTGGACAACACCCGCCCGGGGAAGCGGGTGGACAGTCCCCTGGTCACTTTGAAGGCGCCCCCGTAGGGGTCGCCGATGTCCTCACCGAGCACGTACACCCGCTGGTCTTTGTCCAGCAGCGCGCCCAGCGCCCGGTTGAGGTTGGTCACCACCCGTTCCGATTCCGGCATGCGCTCACGCGTCCCAGCGGGCCGGCGGGCGGGCCGCGACCGCACGGACGGTGTCCGCGACGCGGGCCTGCTGGCGGCCCTCGGCGTGGTCGAACCGGTCACCGAGGAGCCGCCGGTACCGCGGGTACCAGTCACGGTCCTGCGCGAAGGCCAGGGCGGCGCTGTCCCGGGTGTCGTCGCCTTTGCTGTGCGGGCCGAGCCGCACCGTGCTGAACTCCACCACCGCGGGCATCGGGGTCTCCCGTACCGCGCGGACCAGGGGCGCGACCGCGGACCGGATCTCGCTCAGGTCCACGGAGTCCACGTGATGGTAGGTGACGCCGAACGCGGCCGCCCGGCCCGCGATGGTTCCGGCCGTGTGCACGCTCGCGGGCGTGGACTGGGCGATGCCGTTGTTCTCGACCACGACCAGGAGGGGCAGCTGCCACAGCTGCGCCAGGTTCAGCGCCTCGTAGACCGCGCCTTCGCCGAACGTCCCGTCGCCGATGAAGACCGCGGCCAGCCCGCCGTCCCCGGACCGCTTGTGGTGCAGCGCGACGCCCGCGCCGACCGGCATGCTCTCACCCTGGACACCGGTGGACAGGTAACGGCCGCGGTGGATGTGCTGGCTGCCGCCGACCCCGTTGCAGACGGCGCCCTCGCGGCCCATGATTTCGGCCAGCAGCCCGGCCGGGTCGCCGAACCGCGCGAGGTAGTGCCCGTGCCCGCGATGGTTGCTGAAGATGTGGTCGGCGTCGCCCAGCAGGGGGCGCAGCGCGACCGGGATGTGTTCCTGGCCGAGGCAGCTGTGGGTGGTGCCGTTGAGCCGGCCCTCCGAGAACAGGTCCAGCAGGGCCTGCTCGAAGCTGCGGATCAGCAGCAGCAGATCGAGGTCCTCGCCGGACACGGCGGTCCGCTCCCCCGGCTGATCGGCGGGCCGGGCGGCGGGGACGGCGCGGGGCAGGTCCGCGGTGACCGGCTCGCTCACGGCTCGATGCCTTTGCTCCGCAGACCGCGTCGCAGATCACCGACCCGGCGGATGGCCCGGATCTCTTCGCGGTCGAAGGACATCTGGTAGTTGTCCTCGACGGCGATGATGATCTGGAGATGCTTGATGCTGTTCCAGTCGGCGCAGGTGGCCGGTCCGAGATCGTCGCTGATCGCCGACGCTGGCACGTCCAGCACCGTCGCCATGAGCTCGATGAACGGAATCATGACACCTCGCGGGGATCGAACCGCCTGCTGATCACCGGTCACCCCAGCAATCCGGACACCAGCCGCGCGGCGGCCGGGCTGCGCAGCAGGCCGGCGTGGTCGGCGTCGACGCTGATCCGGCGCCCGGCCCCGGTCGCCGGGTCGGGTGCCGTGGCCGAGATGATCGCGGTCGCCGAAGCCCATCCCCGGCCGGCGTCTCCGCCCGGGTCTCCGCTGGCGGCGCCGAGGTCACCGGCCGCCGCCAGGTAGGACATCAGTGACCGGAACGAGGCGATCAGGCCGGCCTGATAGTCCGGTTTCAGCCCGACCCGCTCGAAGGCCGGCGCGCTGGCCTTCTCGTACAGCGCGCTGAGCGCGGTTCCCAGCGACGGCAGGTCGCCGGAGTCGCTGGCCTGGTCCAGGGCGCCCTGGACCCAGCTGAGTTCATTGCCGGGAACCATCGCGGTCAGCCCGCGCAGCGCGTGGTCGAACTGCTTCCGCATCGTCGCCGGGGTGGCCGGTTCCGGATCCAGCAGGACCGTGGCCGGAGGTGTGCCCTGCCGGCTGGCGACCTGCCCGGCCAGTGCCGCGGCGAAAACCGCGCCGGTGCAGTACCCGAGCACGGCGCGGATCCCGGTGCCGTCCTCGGGCAGGCCCCCCCGCCAGTGCGCGAGATAGGCCGGGCCGGGTGGCCCGGTGACGTCAGCGGCAGCCGGCTGCTGGGCCATCCACATCGTCTGCGGCGGTTCCAGCAGCGGCGCCAGGTCGGCGAAGCAGGCTTCTGGCCGGCCGACGGCTTCAAAATCCAGCGCCAGCACCAGTCCTTCTCCCCGGTCACCGCCGAGTGGCTGCCAGCCAGTGGGCACGGGCGCATCCTCCCTAGACGTCATCGCCGGTTTCCGCCCTGATCGCGGCCAGCCGGGCCGCGAGCGCAGTGGGGGTCGGGTGGGCGAAGATCTCCGGCAGCTCCACGCGGAGACCGGTGCATTCCTCGATGTCCTGCGCGAGCCGGGCCGCGAGCAGCGAGAATCCGCCTGCGCCGAAAAAATCCGTGTCGGGCGTCACGTCGGGGCCGAGCAGTTCGCGCCACAGCTCTACGAGCTTGCTGACCAGCCCCTCAGCATCGTCCGCGACGGCCGGGACGGACGGCTGGCTCCGGGCCAGCCGGATCAGCGCGTCGCGGTCGGCCTGGCCGCGTGGGCCGGCGGGAAGCGTGTCCAGGCAGATGACCCGCCGCGGGACCGCGGCGGGCGGAAGGCTGGCCCGCAGGTGCTCGCGCAGCCCACTGGCCAGCTGGCTGACCCGGTCCGGCGGGCCGGGCAGGCCGCACACCTCGGCGAAGGCCACGAGCTCGTCGTCGCCGTCCGGGCTGTCCACCGCCAGCACCGCGGCGGCCCGCACGCTGGCGTGGTCGCGCAGCGCCGCCTCGGCGTCCCCGGGGTTGACCAGGTGCCCGTCGACGACAGCCTGGCCCCCGATCGGGCCCAGCCGCTCGATGGTCCCGTCCGGGCGCCACCGGGCGAGCTCTCCGGTCCGGTAGTGCCAGCCGTGCGGGCCGGCCACGCTGAACGACAGGCGGCTGAGTTCGGGATCGTCGTGGTAGCCCCGGGCGATGCTGTCCCCGGTCAGGCAGAGTTCGCCGCGGACCCCCACCGGCAGTTCCCGCCCGTCCGGGCCGGCGACGTGCGCGCGGATCCCGGCGATGGGCCGGCCGCGGGCCCGGCCGCCCTGGCCGCCGGCCTCGCTGGACAGGGCCCAGCCGCCGGTCTCGGCCGCCCCGTAGACGTTGTGCAGCTGCGCGCCGGCGGCGGTCAGCCGGATGGCCAGCGAGGCGGGCAGCTGCGCATCCGGGACGAGGACCCGCAGCCCGGGCCGGGCCGCGATCGCCGCTTCGAGCAGGCGCCCGGGCAGGGCGGGCGGTGGCTGGACGATGCCGATGTCGTGCCGCACGACCAGGTCGCGCAGGATGAGGCCGTCCCGGCGGGCGGTGTCGGGCGCGATCACGGCCCGGCCTGCCGTGCTCAGCGGGAGGCACAGCTCAAGGAGTGCCCCGGTCCCGGCGAACGGGGCCAGCGCGAGCGTGCCGGTGGCCGGCCCGGCCGCCAGTTCGGCCGCGAAGTGAGCGGCGGTCGCGGCCAGGCCCGCATGGCTGAGCACGGTCGCGGCGCCCGGTCCGGGTTCCCGGTCGCCGTGGACGAGGACGGCGGCCGACAGGGGCGCGGGCAGCTCCCCGGCCGCGATCGCCGGTTTCCCCTCGCGGTTTTCGGCGGCGCTGACCTGGAACGTGCGGGCCGGCGGCAGGCCGTCCCCGGCGGGCGCGGTTGTCCCCGGACTGGTCAGCAGCAGCGCCGCCCCCACCGCGCGGAGCCGTCCGGCCTGGCCGACTGCGTCTTCGCCGGTGTCCAGGAACAGCACGGCCGCCCCGGCCAGCCAGCTGCCCAGCAGGCCGACAGCCGCCTCGGCGGTGCGGGCCACGAGCAGGGCGACCACGTCTCCCGGGCGGGTCCCGGCCCCGGCGAGCTGGTCGCGGACCGCCACCGCGGCGGTCCAGAGCTGGTGGTAGGTCAGGGTGCGTTCGCTGTCGGTGACCGCTGCGGCCTGCGGAGCGGCCCGGACCTGGGCGAGGATCGCGGCGGGCACGCTCGCCGGGCCGGCGGCCCGGTCCCGGCCGTTGGCCTGGTCGATGATCGCGCGGTCCTGGTCCGTCCAGCCCGCGGTTTCGCTCACCGGCCGGTCGGCCGCCGCAGCTGCCGCGAGCAGAAAGGCTTCGTACCGGCGCAGGAACGCTTCGACGTCGTCGCGGGCCAGGATTTCGGTGCGGTACCGGACCCGGAACCGGATCTCCGTGGCCGACGGGATGACGAACAGTTCGAGATCGAATTTGCTGAACCCGTTCTCGGCGGCCAGCAGGGCGGCGGGCTGCCCCGCGACGGTCAGCTCACCGCCGGTGGCCTCGGGCAGCAGGTTGAACATGTGCCGGTACAGCGTCGTCTGCCAGGAGGACCCGAGCCGCGGCAGTTCAGCGGCGAGATCGTCGACCGAGACGTCGGCGTTCGCCATCGCGGCGAGGAACACGTCCCGGGTCCGCCGGGCCAGCTGGCGGAAGCTCTCACCGAAGTCGACGCGGAGCCGGAGCGGGACCACGTTGACGTGGTAGCCGACCGCCGCCGCGGCCTGGGGCCCGCGGACGTCCAGCGGTGAGCCGACGACCAGGTCCGGGCCAGCGCCATGGGCCGCGAGGGTGGCGAAATAGGCGGCGAGCAGGATCGCCGCGGCCGGTGCCCGGACCTCCCGCTGCAGCCGCTGCACCGCGGTGTGCGTCTCGGCCGCCAGGACGTGCATCACGGTTCCGCCGGCCATCGTGGGCCGGGTCCGCCGCGGCGAGCCGCACCAGAGATCGAGGCCGTCGGGAACGAATCCGCGCAGGTTCTCCCGCCAGAAGGTGAGGGCCGCCGCCCGCGGTTCCGGTTCCCGCAGCGGCTCCTGCGTGGCGGAGGCGCCCGCAGGCAGCGGGCGGCCGGCCGCGATGCTGTCGTAGACGGGTATGAACTGCCGCAGGAAAATCGCGGCGGAGATCCCGTCGAAGACCAGATGGTGGATGGCCAGGCAGAAGACGTCACCGTCCGGGCAGCTGGCCAGTCCCGCGCGCACCAGCGGGTGCCCGTCGAAGGCGAACGGCGCACCGACGAAGGCGCTCAGGTCCGCACCCGCTCCGCCCAGCCCCTCCGCTGGTTCTGGCCCGGGCAGTTCGAGTGGCTCGACCGCCACCGCGAACTCCTTGGCTGGAATCAGCTCTTTGAGCAGCTCACCGTGGCCGTCGAAGAACACCGTGCGCAGGGTTTCGTACCGGCTGAGCAAGATGGCCAGGGCAGCCTCCAGCGCATCGCGCCGCAGCGCTCCGCTGGCCTTGAAGGCGACCCCGATGTTGTTGAGGCCACTTTCCGGCACGAGCTGTTCCAGCAGCCAGAGGGCCCGCTCCTTGCTGGAGGCCGCCGGCCGCCCGGTGGTCGTGACGTCGCCGGGCATCACGCGCGGGCCTGCACATGCTTGAGGAAGACCCGGGCGGCCGGTTCGGAACGCAGCAGATCCGCGTGGGAGGCGTCCGCCGCTGCCGTGCGGCCGAGCAGGCGGCTCGCCGCCGATACGGCCGGCTCCTGCCGGGCCAGGTTCAGGTAGTCGTTCGAGACGACCGCGGTCGCGTCTCGCCACACCGGGCCGGGATCGATCTGGCCGGCGACCGACAGCCAGGACAGGTAGGCGTCGAAGATCCTGAGCATCTCCTGACCGCGGGCCTCCCGCAGGCCGAGCCGGGCGAAGGCCACCGCGCCGATGTCCCGGTACTCCGCGGCGAGCGCGATGGCGGTGGCCAGTACCCCGTCCGGGCCGGTCCGGGCCGCCCCGGCCGTCCGGAGCCGGGCCTGTTCCGCCTCGTCCGCGGAGAACAGCGGCGTGAACTGGCCCAGCGCCCGCTGGGCCTCCCGGATCAGGAATCCGGTCCCGGTCAGCAGCGGATCGAACAGGATGACGAGGGGCGCCGGCTGCTGCCAGCGGGTGACCTGCTCGGCGATCGAGGCCGCGTAGACGCAGCCGAAACAGAACCCGAGCACGGCATCGACCTGCCAGTCGCCCGCCCGGATGTCGCGCACCCAGTCGCGCACGTAGGCGTCAGGAGCCGTCCGCTGCTCGGGACGGACCTGCGGCGGCGTCGTCTGCATAAATCTGTACCCAGGACCAATTTTTTCAGCCAGATCAGAAAAGGTCGCCTCTGAACGCCACGTCGCAAAAAAATCCACACCAAGAACAATTCGATCCGTATCAGCGCCGGATATGCAGTCCCACGAGGTCGCGCCCGGCATTCATACTCCTGTGGTAGGAGGTGATCTCGCATATCACGCAAGAAATTTTATTGCGCCGAGAAAGTGTCCCGGCACCCCTACCTGGCCCCTATACCTGTCGGTTTTAAAACCGGCCGGATGTTTATCTCAATTCGGCGCTGAGCCCTCCGGCGGGGTGCCGTTCAGCCCGCCGGTGAACTCGGCCAGCAGGAAATCCGCGATCGCTTCCGGGGTGCCGAGGTCGTAGATCGTGCCCACCGGCAGTTCCAGTCCGGTTCGCTCACCCAGCCGGGTCCCCAGTTCGACCGCGGACACCGACGACATGCCCATGTCCAGGACGTCGGTTCCCGGATCGACGAAGTCGGCGGAGGCGTAGCCGAGCGCCGCGGCTGTTTCGCCGCGCACCAGGTCCTGCAGGGCCCGCCGCTGATCCGCGGGCGTCAGCGATCTCATCCGGCCCGCCCATTCCGCCGCCTCGGTGAGGCTGCCGGCCGGGGCGCAGCCGGCGGTTTCCTGGTCGGCGAGCAGGTCGCTGAGCAGCGGGCTGGGCCGCCCGGAGGTGAAGACGGGGAGGAACCGGGGCCAGTCCATGTCGGCGACGGTCAGTAGGGTTTCGTCCAGTTCCACGGCCTCGCGCAGGGCCGCGATCGCCGCGCCCGGGTCCATCACCCGGAGGCCGCGGCGCTGCAGTTCGGCGCCGCCTTCCGCGCCGGTCATGCCGCCACCGCCCCACAGCCCCCAGGCCAGCGAGACCGCCGTCTGGCCGCGAGCCCGCCGCTGGGCCGCCAGCGCGTCCAGGGCGGCGTTCGCCGCACCGTACACCGCCTGGCCGGCGCTGCCCCACACGCCGGCGGCGGAGGAGAACAGCACGAAGGCGTCCAGGTCCAGGCCGGCGGTCAGCTCATCCAGGTGCCCGGCGGCCGCGGCCTTGGCCGCCGCGACCGCTGTGTAATCGGGCAGCCCGGTACGGGTCAGTGGCTCGGCACCGGCCACCCCGGCTGTATGCACGACCGCCGTGAGCGGGGGCCCGGCGGCGCCGATCCGGTCCAGCAGGCCGCCGACCGCGTCCCGGTCCGCGACGTCGCACGCGGTCACGCTGACCGCGGTGCCCAGCCCGGCGAGTTCCGCGGCGAGCCGCCCAGCACCGGGAGCCTGGCTGCCTCGCCGGGAGGCCAGCACGATCTGCCCCGCGCCCTGGTGCGCGAGCCACCGGGCCATCCGGCCCCCCAGACCGCCGGTCCCGCCTGTGACCAGCACGGTGCCCCGCGGCTGCCACGGATGTCCCGGGCCCTCTGGCTGGGCCGCGCGGACCAGGCGGCGGGCGAAGCTGCCCTCGGCCCGCACGGCGATCTGGTCTTCCCCGGTGGTCCCGGACAGGAACGCGCACAGCTGGTCGCCGACCCTCGCGTCCAGGCCGGCCGGGAGGTCGATCAGGCCACCCCAGCGGCCCGGGTGCTCCAGCGCCGCGACCCGGCCCAGTCCCCAGGTCTGGGCCTGGCCCGGGCGGGGCGCTGGATCCGCGGGCCCGGTGGCGACCGCGCCCTGGGTGAGGGCCCACAGGGGCGCCTGGATCCCGGCATCGCCGAGGGCCTGGACGAGAGCCAGGGTGGCGGCCGCGCCGGCTGGCACCCCGGGGTGGCCCGGCAGCGGTGCGTCCTGGACGGCCAGCAGTGACACCACTCCGGTCAGGCCGGCGCCGGACGGGTTCGCGGCGACCGCGTCCCGGACCAGCCCGGCCAGGCCGGCCCGGGTGGCCGGGCCGGACCGCACCGCGATCACGCTGGCCCCGTGCCGTCCGAGTGCGGTGGTCACCACGTCGGGGAGGCTGGTCCCGTCCGCGGGACCGGTGTCCTCCTGGTCCGGGAGGACGGCCAGCCAGGTTCCGGTCAGCGCGGGCGCGGGGTCCGGGTCCGGGACCGGCTTCCAGGTGATGCGGTAACGCCAGTCCCGGACCGCTGTCCGTTCCTGGTCCCGGCGCCACGACGAGAGCATGCTGAGCACCGAGGCCAGCGGCGTGTCCGGCCGCAACGGCTGGCCCGCGCCGACCGCGCCGGCCAGCGCGGCCAGGTCGCCACGTTCCACCGCCGCCCAGAATCGCTGCTCGCTCACCGGAGCGCCGCTGGTTCCGCCCGGAGCCGGCCCGGCCGGAGCCGGGGTGGCCGGAGCCGGGGTGGCCCTTTCCGGCCAGTAGCGCTCCCGCTGGAAGGCGTACGTGGGCAGGGCGACGCGGCGGGTGCCGGTCCCGGCGAAGACCGCAGCCCAGTCCACCGGGGTGCCGTGCACGAACACCTGGCCCGCGCTGGCCAGGAACTGGCCCAGGCCACCGTGGTTGCGCCGCAGCGTGCCGGTGACGGCCGCTGGGCTCGGTGAGCCGGGTTCGGCCAGCGTTTCCTGAATGCCGACGGTGAGGACCGGGTGCGGGCTCACTTCGACGAACACACCGAACCCGGCGTTTGCGAGGGACTGAACCGCTTCCTGGAAACGAACTGTGCGGCGCAGATTCCGGAACCAGTAGCTGGCCGTCAGGTTCTCACCCTCGGCCCAGGCCGCCTCCACCGTGGAGAACATCGGCACCGTGCCGGGCTGGGGTGTTATCCCGGCGAGAGACTCAGCCAGTTCCGCTTCCAGGACCTCGACCTGCGCGGAATGGGACGCGTAGTCAACCGGAATCCGGCGGGCCCGGACCGCATCCTGGTCAGCGGCGGCCAGCAGCCCGGTGAGGGCGTCGCCGTCCCCGGCGACAACCACGGAGGCGGGTCCGTTGACCGCGGCGAGCGCGAGCCGTCCCGGCCACCGGGTCAGGCGCTCCCGCACCAGGTCAGCGCCCTCGGCGATCGACACCATCCCGCCTGAGCCGGCCAGGACGGCCAGGGCCCGGCTGCGCAGCGCCACCACCTTGGCCGCGTCGTCCAGCGACAGCACGCCGGCGACCTGGGCGGCGGCGATTTCGCCCTGGGAGTGGCCGACGACCGCGCCCGGTTCGACTCCCAGTGCGCGCCACAGGGCCGCCAGCGAAACCATGATCGCGAACAGCGCCGGCTGAACCACGTCGACCCGGTCCAGCGGAGGTGCCCCCGGGTCGCCGCGCAGCACGGCCGTCAGCGACCAGTCCACGTAGGGGGCCAGCGCCTGCTCGCAGTCGGCGATGCGGGCTGCGAATTCGGGTGCCTCGTCCAGCAGCGTCACGGCCATCCCGGCCCACTGCGACCCCTGGCCGGGGAACACGAACGCCACCTTGGTCTCGTCGGCGACCGCTCCGGAGACCACGTGCGGTGCCGCGTCACCGGCGGCCACCGAAGCCAGGCCGTCCAGCAGGTCAGCGCGGCCCGATCCGGTCACGACCGCGCGGCGGCCGAACACCGACCGGGTGGTGGCCAGGGACAGCCCCACACCGGCGGGATCAGCCTCCGGATGGTCGATGAGGTATGCGCGCAAACGGCCGGCCTGGGCCCGCAGGCCGTCCCCGCCCTGGCCGGAAATGACCCACGGCACGGCGGCCGGCCCTGGCCCCGGAGCCGGTGTTCCCGCCGCAGCCGGCGGGCCGCCGGCATCGCCGTCCGGCGCTGCTTCTTCGAGGATCGCGTGCGCGTTAGTGCCGCTGATCCCGAACGAGGACACGCCGGCCCGGCGCGGGTGGCCGTTGGCCTCCCATGGCTCCGCCGTGGTCAGCAGCCGGAGGGTTCCCGACGACCAGTCGATGTGCGGTGACGGCTCTTCGGCGTGGAGCGTGGCCGGGAATGTCTGGTTCCGCAGGGCCAGGACCATCTTGATCACCCCGGCCACGCCGGCCGCGGCCTGCGCATGGCCGATGTTCGACTTGACCGATCCGACCCGCAGCGGCCGGTCCGGGGCCCGGCTCTGCCCGTAGGTGGCCATCAGGGCCTGCGCCTCGATCGGGTCGCCGAGCTCGGTGCCTGTCCCGTGCGCCTCGACCACGTCCACGTCGCCCGGGTTCACCCCGGCGCTGGCCAGCGCGGCGCGGATGACCCGCTGCTGAGAGGGGCCGTTGGGGGCGGTTAGGCCGTTGCTGGCGCCGTCCTGGTTGACTGCGCTGCCGCGGACCACGGCCAGGACCTCGTGCCCGTGGCGGCGGGCGTCGGACAGGCGTTCGACCACCAGCATCCCGATTCCTTCGGCCATGCCCATGCCGTCGGCCGCGGCCGAGAACGCCTTGCATCGCCCGTCGGCGGCCAGGGCCCGCTGCTGGGAGAACCCGATGAAGCCCCCCATCGTGGCCATCACGGTCACGCCGCCCGCCAGGGCCAGGGTGCATTCCCCGCCCCGCAGGGCCTGGCAGGCCAGGTGCAGGGCCACCAGCGACGACGAGCAGGCCGTGTCGACGGTTACCGCCGGTCCTTCCAGGCCGAACGTGTAGGCGATCCGGCCCGACATCACGCTCGCGGCGTTCCCGGTGATGAGATGCCCCTCCAGGCCGTCGAGGTTGTTCCCGTAGCCGGAGGACGCCGCCCCGACGAACACGCCGGTCGGCGTGCCGCGCAGCAGCGCTGGATCGATCCCGGCCTGCTCGAAGGCCTCCCACGTCGCCTCCAGCAGCAGACGCTGCTGGGGGTCCATGGCCAGCGCCTCCCGCGGGCTGATGCCGAAGAACCGGGCGTCGAAATCTTCGGCGTCACGGACGAATCCGCCTGCACGCACGTAGCTGGTTCCCGGATGGCTGGGATCGGGGTCGTACCCGGCGGCGACGTCCCAGCCCCGGTCCGCGGGGAATTCCGAAATGGCGTCCCGGCGGCTGGCGAGCAGTTCCCAGAGTTCACTGGGACTGCTGACGTCACCGGGGAACCGGCAGCTCATCGCGACGATCGCGATCGGCTCACCGGGGGCCGGAGCCGGCGCGGGGGCGTCGGGAACGCTAGCCTGGTCCCCCACCAGTTCGCCGCGCAACTGCCTGGCCAGGATCAGCGGGGTCGGATGGTCGAAGATCAGCGTGGCCGGCAGCCTCAGCCCGGTGGCGGCGTTCAGCCGGTTACGTAGCTCCATCGCGGTCAGCGAGTCGAACCCGAGGTCGCTGAAGGCCCGGTCCGGTTCGACCGCGTCCGGCGAAGCATGGCCCAGCGCCGCCGCGGCCTCCGCGCGGACCATGGCCAGCAGCACCTGGTCCTGATCGGGGCCCGGCAGTTCCGCGAGCCGCTGCCGTAGCGCCGGCGCCGGGTCCGCGGCCGCGCCGGGGTACGACGGCCGGGCCGTGGGACGGCCCGGGCTCTCGATGAGCCCGCGGAGAAGCGCGGGTGGTTCGGCGGCGGACGTCAGGGTGAGCGGCGCCGGGACGAGGGTGGCGTGCGGGTGGCGGGTGGCCTGGTCGAACAGGCTGAGGCCCTGGCGGGAGGTGAGGGCGCGCATTCCGGCCTGGCTGATGCGGGTTTTGCGGCCGGTGGTCAGGTGGCCGGTCATGGCGCTGGCCTGCTCCCACAGGCCCCAGGCCAGCGACTGCCCAGCCAGCCCGGCCCCCCGCCGACGAGCCGCCACCGCATCCAGGACCGCATTGGCCGCCGCATAATTACCCTGCCCAGCCGCCCCGAACGTCGCCGCCGCCGACGAAAACAGCACAAACAAATCCAGGTCCACCGCCCGCGTGACCCGGTCCAGCAGCACCGCAGCCGTCGCCTTCGGCGCCATC
>DASXJM010000781.1:0-3123 GCA_036497405.1 Streptosporangiaceae bacterium
CGGGCGAGATTCAGGGAGTGACACTGTGACCGCTGTGATGCCGGCCGGCGTGGGCCTGGCCCGGGACATCGTCGGCCCAGCCATGGAGGCGGCCGTGTCGCGGCTGTCCCCTGAGGTCCGCCGGGTCTCCGCCTACCACCTAGGCATGACCGACGCCGAGGGAAACCCGCGCACCGACGGGGCCGGCAAGGCCCTGCGCCCGGCGCTGGCTCTGCTGTCGGCCCGGGCCGCTGGCGCGCCGTCCGAGAGGGGCGTGCCCGCCGCGGTGGCCGTGGAGCTGGTGCACAACTTCTCGCTGCTGCACGACGACTTCATGGACGGCGACACCGAGCGCCGGCACCGGCCCACCGCCTGGACCGTGTTCGGCGTCGGCCCGGCCATCCTGGCCGGTGACGCGCTGCTGGCGCTGGCCCAGGACCTGCTGCTGGAGGACAACGCGCCCCAGGGCGTGTGGGCCGCCCGCTGCCTGTCGGTCGCGGTGCAGCGGCTGATCGCCGGGCAGGGGGCCGACCTGGCCTTCGAGAAGCGGGACGACGTCGGCCTGACCGAGTGCCTGGAGATGGCCGGGGACAAGACCGCCGCCCTCATGTCCTGCGCCTGCAGCATCGGCGCGATCCACGCCGGGGCCGCACCCTCGCTGGCCATGGGGCTGGCCGGGTTCGGCGCCCACATCGGCCAGTCGTTCCAGCTCACCGACGACCTGCTCGGCATCTGGGGCGCGCCCGAGGTGACCGGCAAGCCGGTCCAGTCCGACCTGCGGGCCCGGAAGAAGTCGCTGCCGGTGGTGGCCGCCCTCAACAGCGGCACCGCCGAGGGCACCGAACTGGCCGGATTGCTGGCCCGGCCGGAGCCGCTCAGTGAGGAAGACCTGGCCCACGCGGCCGGGCTGATCGAGGCCGCCGGTGGCCGCCGCTGGGCCGAGGACGAGGCCGACTCGCAGCTCAGCTCGGCCAGCAAGTGCCTGGCCGAGGCGCAGATTCCGGACGACGTACGGGCCGAGTTCATGGCCATCGCGGAGTTCATCACGGCCCGGCAGTGGTAGCGGCCGCCGCGTGGTGACGGCCGTCGGCGGCGGGCCGGCGGAAACGAAGTACGGGGAGCAACGGGGCTCGGAGAGGAGCAGTGGGATGACGGTCACGCACGCACGCACGCAGACGCCGGACGGCGGCTCGGTGAGCGATGCGGCCACCCACGCGCTGGCGCGCGCCCGGGACCACCTGCTGGACCTGCAGCACGAGCAGGGCTGGTGGCAGGGTGAGCTCGAGACCAACGTCACCATGGACGCCGAGGACCTGCTCATGCGGCACTTCCTCGGGGTGTCCGACGAGACGCACACCGCGGCCGAAGCCCGCTGGATCCGCTCCCAGCAGCGGGCCGACGGCACCTGGGCCACTTTCTACGGTGGTCCCGGCGAGCTGTCCACCACCATCGAGGCCTACGTGGCCCTGAAGCTGGCGGGCGACGAGCCGGACCAGCCGCACATGCGGCGGGCCCGGGAGTTCATCCAGGCCAAGGGCGGGCTGGAAGCCAGCCGGGTGTTCACCCGGATCTGGATGGCGATGTTCGGCGAGTGGTCCTGGGACGACCTGCCGGTCATCCCGGCTGAGCTGATCTACCTGCCGTCCTGGTTCCCGCTCAACATCTACGACTGGGGCTGCTGGGCCCGGCAGACGATCGTGGCCCTGGCCGTGGTCAGCTCCCAGCGCCCGTCCCGGCCGCTGCCGTTCAGCATCGACGAGCTGCGCACCGGTGTCACCCCCGAGCGCACCGAGACCGACCCGTGGGCGATCTTGTTCGACCGGCTCGACCAGATACTGCACGCCTACGAGCGGCGCGGCCTGACCGGTGCCATCGGCCGCCCGGGCCGGGCCGTGCGGCGGGCCGCCGTGCGCCGCTGCGCGGACTGGATCATCGCCCGCCAGGAGGCCGACGGCTGCTGGGGCGGTATCCAGCCGCCCTGGGTGTACTCCCTGCTCGGGCTGCACCTGCTCGGCTACCGGCTGGACCACCCGATCATCGCCCGGGGCCTGGCCGGCCTGGACCGGTTCACGGTCAAGGAGGAGACTCCGGACGGCCTGGTGCACCGGCTGGAAGCCTGCCAGTCACCGGTCTGGGACACCGTGCTGGTCATGGTGGGCCTGGGCGACGCGGGCCTGCCCGCCGACCACCCGGCCATGGTCAAGGCGGCCCGGTGGGTGCTGAACGAGGAAGTGCCCGGGCCCGGGGACTGGCAGGTGCGACGGCCGGACGTGGCCCCGGGTGGCTGGTCGTTCGAGTTCGACAACGACTACTACCCGGACACCGACGACACCGCCGAAGTGATCCTGGCCCTGCGCAAGGTGGCGCTGCCCGCGCCCGAGTCGGCCCGGCCCGCCATCGACCGCGGGGTCCGCTGGCTGATCGGCATGCAGTCCAAGGACGGGGCCTGGGGCGCGTTCGACGCCGACAACACCCGCGAGCTGGTCAACAAGCTGCCGTTCTGCGATTTCGGGGCGGTCATCGACCCGCCGTCGGCCGACGTCACCGCGCACATCGTGGAGGCGCTGGCCCACGAGGGCCTGGCCGGCAGCAAGGCCGCCCGCCGCGGCGTGGTCTGGCTGCTGCGGAACCAGGAACCGGACGGCTCCTGGTTCGGCCGCTGGGGCGCCAACTACGTCTACGGCACCGGCGCGGTCGTGCCCGCGCTGATCGCGGCCAGGGTGCTGCCGTCCAAGCCCGTTATCCGCCGCGCCGTGACCTGGCTGGAAGCGCATCAGAACCCGGACGGTGGCTGGGGCGAGGACCTGCGGTCCTACGTCGACCTGAGCCAGGCCGGGCGCGGCCCCTCCACCGCCTCCCAGACCGCGTGGGCCCTGCTGGCCCTGCTGGCCGCGGGGGGCGCCGACGAAGCCGTGGACCGGGGCGTGGCCTGGCTGGCCGCCACCCAGCTCGACGACGGGTCCTGGGACGAGCCGGAGTTCACCGGCACCGGCTTCCCCGGCGACTTCTACATCAACTACCACCTGTACCGGATGGCTTTCCCGGTCAGTGCCCTGGGCCGCTACGTGCGGGCGGCTCAGCGGGACCCGGCCGAGGGACCTTCCTCTGGGCCCACCCCGGGAGGCACTCCGTGACCGATCCTCT
>DASXJM010000782.1:0-8321 GCA_036497405.1 Streptosporangiaceae bacterium
TGACCAGTACGAGGTGCACTTCACCCGGCCGGACGGCAGCGAGGTCTGGGGCCGGGTCAACCGCACGTCGCTGGCGGCCGGGATGCGCGCGGGCCCGCGCCTGCTGCTGATCCAGATCGAGGACATCACGCTGCTGCGGACCATGCAGGCCCGGTTCGCCCACGCCGCCACCCACGACCAGCTGACCGGGCTGGCCAACCGCGCGCTGGTGCTCGACCAGCTGGGCGAGGTGCTGGCCGACGCGGCCCGGCGCGGGCGCCGAGCCGCCGTGCTGTTCTGCGACGTCGACCACTTCAAGGAGATCAACGACACCCTGGGCCACGCCGCCGGTGACCAGCTGCTGGCCGAGATCGGGCGCAGCCTGGCCTCGACGGCCCGGCACCGGGACGTGGTGGGCCGGTTCGGCGGCGACGAGTTCGTCCTGGTCGCCTACCCGATCCCGAGCGAAGCCAAGGCCGCCGTGCTCGCCGAACGGGTCATGCGCGCGGTCCGGCGCCCGGTCGAGCTGTGCGGCGAGCCGGTGGTGCCGTCCCTGTCGATCGGGGTGGCCCTGTCCACGCCGGGGGACAGCGCCGACGCGGTGCTGGCCGCGGCCGACCAGGCCCTCTACACGGCCAAGGCCCTGGGCCGCGGCCAGTGGCAGCTCGCGGCCGGCCTATGACCCCAGCTCGGCCGGGGGCTGGGCCGGGCTGAGCGTGCAGGTCCGCACGGTGTCCGCGTGCGCGGCCAGGATGGCGGCCAGCCGGGTCACCGCCGCCCCCAGCCGCTCGGACGTCACCTTGCCGCTGGCCCGTTCCAGAATGAACAGCGCGTTCCGGCTGTCGGCCCGGAGCATGGTCCGGTGGCAGTCACGGTGGTTCCAGTGCCGGGTCAGCACCGTGTCACCGTCGGCGTAGATCACCTCGCCGGGCCGGGTGTCCTCCCATTCGCCCGGCTCACCCAGGGGTTCGAACCGGTCGCCCTCGACCGCGTACCGGATCTCGATGTCCCCGCGCACCTGGTCCAGGTCGAAGGCGCCCGCGGGCAGGCTGGACAGCACCGACACCGCGTTGTAGGCGTCCACCGCCGGGCTGATCCGGGGCAGCACGCCCGACCTGGTGACCCGCCGCAGCAGCGCGTCCACGCTGGCCCGGGACCGTTTCGGGTTGGTGCCGAAGGCCCGGTAGGCCTCCTGCCAGGAGGCTACCGACTCGTTGACGGCCGGGTCGGCGCTGACCGTGCCGGCCGCCACCGCGGCTTCGGCCTCGGCCCGGACCTGGTCCGTCTCCGGCCAGGGCGCGGTGTTGTCCAGCCCGTAGGCCACGGCCAGCCTGATCTCGGCCTCGGGGAACGCCTCGGCCACCGGCCCGGTCAGCGTGATCAGGGTCATCCCCGGACGGCTTCAAGCTGGGCGGTGGCGTCGCGGGTGATGGCGGTGGCGTCGTTGGCCGTGGTCAGCAGGGTGCAGCCCTCGTCCCGGAACCGGCCGGCGGTGGCGGCGTCGGTGGCGTGCACCCCGACCGGCTTGCCCGCGGCCGCGCAGGCGGCCCAGATCCGCTTCAGGACCGGCCGGAACACCGGGTCGTCCAGGTCCCGCTCGCAGCCCAGGGCCAGCGACAGGTCGCGCGGGCCGACGTAGATCCCGTCGATCCCGTCGATGGCCAGGGTGGCCTCCAGGTCTTCGACGGCGGCGGGCGACTCCACCATGACCACGCAGAACGGGTCGGCCACGGACAGCACGCCACCGGCGGACCGGTACCCGGCGGGCGGGTAGCGGACCGCGCCGGCCACCTCGCGGGCCTGGGCGGCCGACTCCACGTTGGGCACGATGACGCCCTCGCAGCCCAGGTCCAGGCTGCGGCCGATGTCGGCCGGGTGCGCGTGCCGGATCCGGCCCACCGGTATCGCCCCGGCCAGCCGGATGGCACTGGTCATCGCGGGCAGGTCGGTCTCGGTGGCGCCCCCGTGCTGCAGGTCGATCACCACGTAGTCGAAGCCGGCCGCGGCCAGCGGCCGGACGCTCAACGGGGACGGGATCACGGACCAGGCCCCGAACAGGGTCTCGCGGGCGGTCAGGCGGGCGCGGAAGGTGGCAGCCGTTGACATGCCCCCAGCGAACCACACCAGCCCCGGCCGGCCCTCCGGGGGGATATCCCCCGGCCCGATTCGGGAGTCGGCCCCATTGGGGGCCGCGCCCCTGGTCGGCAGGCTGAAGACATGACCGCGCAGACCCTTCAAGAACCCACCATGTCCGCCACCGGGACGACCGCGGGGGCCGTCCCGGTGGCACTGGACCACGTGACCAAGCGCTACGGACGGCGCCGCGGCGCCGTGGCCGCGCTCGACCAGGTGTCGCTGGCGTTCCCGGCCGGCTCGTTCACCGCCGTGCTCGGAGTGTCCGGATCCGGCAAGTCGACGCTGTTGCAGTGCGCGGCCGGGCTGGAACGCGCCTCGTCCGGGACCGTCCGCCTGTGTGGCGAAGACCTGGCCAAGCTGTCCTCTCGCAAGCAGGCCGCGCTGCGGCGGCGCCGGGTCGGGTTCGTGTTCCAGGACCTCAACCTGCTGCCCGAGCTGACCGTGGCCGAGAACATCGCGCTGCCGCTGCGGCTGGACCACCAGCCGGTGCGCCGGCCCGACGTCGAGCAGCCCGCGGCCCGGGTCGGCCTGGGCGGGGCCCAGCTCCGGCGCCGGCCCGCCGAACTGTCCGGCGGCCAGCAGCAGCGGGCCGCCATCGCCCGGGCCCTGATCACCCGGCCACAAGTGATCTTCGCCGACGAGCCGACCGGTGCGCTCGACCCGCACACCGCGGTCGGCATGCTTCAGCTGCTGCGGGCGGTCCCGGACGGCACCACGGTGGTCATCGTGACCCACGACCCGCAGGTGACCCGGTTCTGCGACCGGGCCGTGTTCCTGCACGCGGGCCGGGTGGCCAAGGAGCTGTACGGCCCGCAGCCGGGCCACGTGGCCCAGATCCTGCACGAGCTGGGTGAGCGGGAGGGGCGCGGCGGTGCCTGGACTGAGGAGCGCCAAGCGAGGAACGAGCGCGGGCGCGACGAGGGAAGGCGCCGCCTTGAAGCGCCCCGGGAGCGATCTGGGAGGACTGCCTGATGGGGTGGCGGCTGGGCGGGATCCGGCGCGGGCCGGGGCCGCTGCTGGGCACGGTGGTCGCTTCGGCCGTGGCGGCCACGCTGACCGTGGCCGCGGCCTCGATCGCGGGGGCGCACACCGACGTGGCGGCCGGGCGGCTGGCCCGCGCCAGCGTGGTGGTGGCCGCCAGTACCAGCGTGTCGGCTCACTCCGGCGGCGACATCGAGCGGCTACCGCTTCCGGCCTACCGCGGCGTCCCGGCCACGCTGGCCAGCCAGCTGGACCGGGTCCCCGGCGTGGCCACGGCCACCGGCGAATCCGGGTTCCCCAACGGGGTCGTCCGGGCCGGGGACGTGGACGTGATCGCGGTCAAGGCGAAGCCCGGCGTGTCCGACCGCGTGCTGGCGCAGCGGATCAAGGCCGAGCTGCACGGCGGCCGGGGCTACACCATCGCCACCGGGGCCCAGCGCGGCGACCTGGCCGACCTGAACGCGCCGATCGAGCGGTCGAACGGCACCGCCCTGGGCGGGGCGCTGATCCCGCCGATCGCGATGATCTCGCTGTTTGTGCTGGCCACCACGGCCGCGCTCGCGGTCAACCTGCGCCGCCGCCGGTTCGCGCTGCTGCGGACCATCGGCGCCACCAAGGGCCAGGTCCGGCGGGCGATCCTGACCGAGCTGACCGTGTGCGGGCTGGCCGGCGGGGCCCTGGGGGTGCTGCCGGGGATGGCCCTGGGCGCGGTCGGGACCCGCGCGCTGGCCGCGCATCAGATGCTGCCGCCCGGTTCCTCGGCCTGGCTGAGCGGCTGGCTGGTGCTCATCGCCTGCGGCGGCAGCGCGCTGGTGGCCTGGCTGAGCGGGCAGGTGGCGGGCCGCCGCGGCGGCCGGACGTCACCGGCCCAGTCGCTGCGGGAGACCGCGGCCGAACGTCGCTGGCCCAACCCGCTGCGGACCCTGCTCGGCCTGGCCGCGGTGGGCGGGTCGGTCGCCCTGACCGTGCTCACGCTGAACGAGAAGAGCCCGGGCGGCCAGCTCACGCTGGCCCTGCCGCTGCTGCTGGCCTGCATGGTGGCGGTGGCCCTGCTCGGCCCGCTGCTGGTGGCGCTGGCGGCCTGGCTGGCGCGGCCGCTGGCCCGGGCCGGTGGCCCGTCGGCCCGGCTGGCCCTGGCCGCGATCTCGGCCCAGCCGCGCCGGGCCGCCTCGGCCATGATCCCGGTGGCCATGGGGGTAGCCCTGGTCGGCGCGGTCTACTTCAGCAACGCCTCGATCACCCACGCGACCAGCACCCAGGCCGCGACCACGGTGACCGCCGACCACGAGATCACCGGCCCCCACCTCACCGACGCTTCCCTTGATCATCTAACGTCACTACCCCGGGTCTCGGCCGCGGCCGGGGTGGCCCCGGTGAGCGTAGCCGTCACCGATCCCGACCTGGACCAGATCTACGGTGAGGCGGTCGCGGGCGGCCCGCTCAACCAGGTGCTGGACCTCGGGGTGAGCGCGGGCCAGCTGACCACGCTGCGCCCGGGCCAGGTCGCGGTCAGCGTGCTCGAGGCCGGTTCGGGCGAGATGGGCGTGCACCTCGGGTCGCGGATCACCGTGTACCTGCCGGACGGCACGCCGTACCGGGCCACAGTCAGCGCGCTCTACCGCAAGTCGCTGGCCAGCGGGGACGTGCTGATTCCGGCCGCGGTGGCGGCCGGCCACACCGGCACCCGGCCCGGTTACACCCAGCTGCTGGTCAGCGGGGGGACTCCCGGATCGCTGACCGCGCTGACCGCGGCCCACCCGGGCTGGCACCTGGCCGACCGGAACGTGGCCAACGCCCAGGCGGCCGCGGCCAACGCTCAGGACAACTTCGCCAACAACCTGATCCTGGGCGTCATCGGCATCCTGTGCGCGGTGTCGCTGATCACCACCCTGGTCGTGGCCACCGGGGAGCGGCGGCGCTCGCTCCGGCTGCTCGGCTGCGCCGGGGCGACCCGGGGCCAGGCCGCGGCGGTGTTCCGCTGGCACGCGCTGTTCGTCACCGTCACCGGCCTGTTCGCGGGGGCGGCGGCCGGGGCGGTGACCATGCTGGCCGTGACCCGGGCCGTCACCGGCAGCTGGACGCCGTTCATCCCGGTTACCCCGGCGGCCGGCCTGGTCGCGGGCATCTCCGTCCTGACCCTGGCCGCGGTGCTCATCCCGTTCCGCCTGATGCTCCGGCGCGAGCCCGCCTTCTGCCCGGGCTGACCGGGCTGGCCAGGCTGGCCGGGCTGGCCGGGCTGGCCGCTAGGCCGCGGGGTCCGGCAGCACGGCCAGGGCGCGGCCCGGGCTGCCGGTGCCGCCGGCCAGGCGGAGGGGGAGGAACAGGAAGAAGGCGCCCCGGGGCGGGACGGCGTCCAGGCCACCGAGGGCCTCGATGAAGGTCATGCCGTGGGGCAGGCCGGCCAGGTGGGTGGGGGCGCCGCCCTCGGCCGGCCCGACCGACAGGCCGTCGGTGCCGACGCAGGTGACGCCCCGGTCCCGGATCAGCTCGATGGTCTCGGGCCGGGGCGCGGGCCAGCCCGGGACCTCCTTGGTGGTCAGCACCGCGGCCCCGTAGGCGTCACCGGCGCGGCCGGGCCGGTAGCGGGCGTCCCAGCCGGTACGGAACAGGACCACGTCACCGGGCCGGAGCCGGCCGAAGCGACCTTCGAAATCATCAATATGGTCCGGGGTGATCGCGGGGCTCTCACCGGGCGCAGCCCGGCCGTCCAGGTCGCGGACGTCGATGACCGCGGCCGGGCCGCTGGCGGCCAGCAACGGCACGTCGGCGACGCCCACGTTCCCGGCCGGGCCCGCGGCGGGCAGGCCGGAGCCGGGCGGCGGGACGAAGTGCCGGGGCGCGTCCATGTGGGTGCCGGTGTGCTCGTCCACCACCAGCCACCGGGTCTGATAGTGGCCCCCGTTCTGCGCGTGCACCGGCTGCGGATCGCCGGGCCGGTCGGCGAACCACGTCCACACCGTGGCCCGGTAGGGCATGTGCCCGGGCCAGGTCCCGGGCAGGGTCTCGTCCAGGAGCAGGGTCAGGTCGGCCACCGGGTGGCGCTGGAACAGGCCGGCCAGCAGCGCACCCACATCTGAGCCCGCGCCCGGTTCACCCACCAGGCGAACCTAGTGACCGGCCGCGGGCGTGTGGGGCAGCCAGACCCGCATGGGGCGGCCGTCCCGGTTGTCCCACTGGAAGTAGGGTACGGCGGTCACCGTGACCTGGTCACCGGCGGCGCTGTCGGCCGGGGCGGCCTGGTAGGGCCAGCTCCCCGGGCGGCCGGCCGTGCGGTGCACGGCCTCGGTGTCCACCACCACGCTGGCCCCGACGCCGGGCAGGTCGGCCTGCCGCTCGGCCAGGGCCGGGGCGCCGGGCACGGTCAGGAAGGCCACGTCGGCCCCGTCGGGCTGGTCGGCCTGCTCGAAGCAGTAGACCAGCGGACCGCGTTCGATCGCGGCGCAGCCCCGCACGCTGTCGATCACCGCGTTGGGGTAGACCCAGCGCGCGGTGACCGCGAACTCGGCCCGGACCTCGTCGCCGGCCTGCCAGGTGCGGCGCAGGACCAGGTAGCCGCGGTCGCCGGGCTCGGCGCTGACCGGCTCGCCGTTCACGCTGACTTCGGTGGCGGTGCTCCAGGACGGGATGCGCAGGGCCAGGCCGGCCGCGTCCCTTGGGGCCTCATCCACCTGGATGGTGACCTGGCCGGACCAGGGCAGCTCCGCGGTAACAGTCAGCTTCAGGGTGCCACCGGCCACCGGGGTGCTGATTTCCGCGCCGGTGTACTGATGCACGAACAGCGTGTCGCCGGCCGTGCTGGCCAGGTAGAACTGCAGTGAGGCCAGCAGCCGCATGATGTTCGGCGGGCAGCAGGCGCAGGAGAACCACTCGTGCCGCCGGCCCGGGTCGTCGCCCTCGTGGTGGTCGAAGCGCCGCTGCAGCGGGTTCACATAGAAGAAGCGCTGCCCGTCGGTGGAGATCGACGCGCCGAACGCGTTGTACAGCAGTCGCTCCATCAAGTCGGCGTATTTGGCGTCGCCGGTGGCCAGCAGCAGCCGCCAGGACCAGTGGAAGCTGGCGATGGCGGCGCAGGTCTCGTTGTAGGCCCGGTCGGGCGGCAGCTCGAACCGGTCGCCGAACGACTCGTGGGAGTGCCGGGAGCCGTTGCCGCCGGTCAGGTAGGTCTTGGTCGCGACCATGTCCTCCCAGCGGGCGATCGAGGAGTCCAGCAGTTGCTGGTCGCCGGTCTCGACCGCCACGTCGACCACCCCGGCGTCCAGGTACATGGCCCGGACGGCGTGCCCTTCCTGGGTGACCGTGTCGCGGATCGGCAGCAGGTCCTGCAGGTAGCGCTGACCGTGGCCGTGATGGTCCCCGGCCAGGCCGTGCCCGCGCTGGTCGATGAACTGCTTGGCCAGGTCCAGGTAGGCCCGCTGGCCGGTCTCCCGGTACAGCTCGGCCAGGGCGGTCTCGATCTCCGGGTGGCCGTCCAGGCCGATCTCGTGGCCGGCGAACGTGCCGACCAGCCGGTCGGCCACCCGCCGGGCCACGGCCAGCAGCCGGGTGGCGATCGGGGTGCCGTCGGCGCTGCGGGCCAGGGCCACCGCGGCCTGGATCAGGTGCCCCGCGCAGTACATCTCGTGGCTGTAGGCCAGGCCCTCCCACCGCCGCGCTCCGCTGACCTGGATGTAGGAGTCCAGGTAACCGTCCGCCTCCTGCGCGCGTTCCAGCAGGTCCACGGTCTGGTCGGTGAAACCGGTCAGCTCGCCGTTGTCCTCGCCGCCGTCGGCGGTCCGGGCCAGCTCCCAGCCGATCGCCTCCAGCGTCTTGTAGATGTCGGAGTCCATGAACACCGGGCCCCGGTAACCGCGGCTTTCGGCGGTGTCCATCCCGGGGGTGCTGCGGCTGGCGTGCTCGGCCACGTCCGGCTCGTCGGTCTCGTCGGTGACGTCCCCGACGTCGGCCGCGCCGCTGGCGCTGGTGGCGCCGCTGGCGCTGGCGGCGGCGGGGGCGCTGGTGGCGGCGGGGGCCTCACCCCCGGCGACCTGGATGGCCAGGCGCAGGTTCTCCAGGTTGCCCGCGGCCACCAGCTGGCGCAGAGCCAGCGGCAGGCTGGCGGCCCGGTTGCGCTCCTGCCAGTCGTGCAGCAGGCCGCGGGTCAGGTGCACCCCCGGAAGAGCCAGCGGCCGGTGCGCGGTCAGCGCGCGCCCGCTGGGGATGGCCGGGCCCGCGCCAAGCCGGGCCGG
>DASXJM010000783.1:0-3569 GCA_036497405.1 Streptosporangiaceae bacterium
TCGTTCGAACGGGCCGCGGACGCGCTGCGGGCCGCCGGGCTGCAGGTCAACGCCTGGATCGTGCTGACCCACAACGGCCGTCTGGCCGCCGCCCACCCCGAATGCGCGATCCGCAACGCCTGGGGTGACTCCTACCCGTGGGCGCTGTGCGCCGGGTCGCCGGCCGTGGCCGAGTACGCCGCCGCCCTGGCCGCCGAGATCGCGGCCCTGGACGTCGTGGCCGACGTGGAGCTGGAGGCCTGCGGATGGTACGGCTACGACCACGGCAGCGCCCACGACAAGACCGGCGGCACCCCGGCCGGCCCGGCCGGGCGGTTGCTGGACGCCTGCTTCTGCGCGGACTGCGCGGCCACGCTGCGGGTGGCCGGCGCCGACCCGGACGCCATCGCGGCCGCGGTGCGGTCGGCGTTCGACGGCGGCCCGGCGGTCCCGGGCGAACTGGCCGCCACCCTGGCCACGGTCCGGACCGCGACCGCGGCCGGCTTCCTCGAGCACGTGGTGGGCGCGGTGCGGGCGGCCGCGCCCGGCCGGGACGTGCTGGTCCACGCCCACCCGGACCCGGCCGAGGCCGGGTCCAACCCGGGCTTCGAGCTGCCGGCGCTGCTCGGCCCGGCCGGTGCCGACGGCATCATCCTGGCCTGCCCCGGCCCGGTGGCCCCGGCCGCCTCGTTCGTGGCCGCCACCGCCCGCGCCGTCGGGTCCGCCACGGCCGCCGCCACGATCCCGGCCGGCCGCCGGATCGTCGCCACCCTGCCCGCGGTGGCCGCCCTGAGCGCGGACACGGGCGAACTGCCGGCCAAGGCCAAGGCGGTGCTGGCCGCCGGAGCGACCGACCTGCGGCTCTACCACGCGGGGCTGGCCACGGCGGCCGACCACGCGGCCCAGCGTGAGGTGGCCGAACTATAGGCTGAGGCCGTGAGCCCACAGATCGCCACCAACACCTCCGTCAGCCGGGACGAGCTGCTCGAATTCATCCGCCCCCGGCACCACGCCATCGTCATCACCGCCCGGGCCGACGGCCGCCCGCAGGCCTCGCCGGTCACCTGCGGGGTCGACGAGGGCGGCCGCATCGTCGTGTCCACCTACCCCGAGCGGGCCAAGGCCCACAACGCCCGCCGCAACCCCCAGGCCAGCGTGCTGTTCCTGTCCGACGACTTCGGCGGCGCCTGGGTCCAGGTGGACGGGGACGCTGAGGTCATCGACATGCCCGAGGCGGCCGAAGCGCTGGTCGACTACTACCGGTCGATCGCGGGCGAGCACCCGGACTGGGATGAATACCGGCAGGCCATGGTGCGCCAGGGCAAGTCGCTGCTCCGGATCACGCCGAAGTCCTGGGGGCCGGTCGCCACCGGCGGCTTCCCGGCCCGGCTGGGGGGCTGACCGGGATGGCCGGCCTGTCGCTGCGCACCCGGCGGCTCCGGGCCTGGATCGTGCTGAGCTGGCTGATCCTGGCCCTGCTGCTGATCGCCGGGGTGATCGTGGCGTTCACGGTGAGCGGGATCGCCGGGGTCATCCTGTTCGGCGTCGGTGCCCTCGGTTACCTGGTGCTGGGCGCCGCGGTGTTCATGTACATGCCGCGCCGGGGCTGACCATGGTCATCATCATCGTGGTGGCAGCGATCATCGTGGTCGCGGCGGTGGCCGTGGTGCTCAACCGGGTGATCCGCTAGCACCCCGGGTCACCCGGGCCCTGGGTCACCCGAGCCCTGGGCCAGCAGGGCCACGTGCAGCGAGGTGCGGGACTCGGCCGAGTCCAGGTCGACGCCGAGGATCCGCTCGATCTGCTCCAGGCGCTGGTAGAAGGTGGGCCGGGCCAGGTGGGCGCGCTGCGCGGCCGCGGCCTTGTTGCCGCCTTCCTCCAGGTAGGCGGCCAGGCACGACCGCAGCTGCGAGCCGTGGGCCTCGTCCGCGGCCAGCAGCGGGCCGAGCTCCCGCTCGGCGAACATCTGCAGCCGGGTGTCGTCGCGGAGCAGATGCAGCAGCCCGCGCAGCCGCATGTCCGGCAGCCGGTAGAACGCCCTCATCCCCGGGTTGCGGATGGCGACGTCGCCCACCTGCCGGGCCTCGGCGAACGACCGGCGGACGTGACGCAGGGACTCGGTGGCCGAGCCCACCCCCAGCACGAACGGTTCGCTGGCGATCGGGAACCGCAGCCGGAGCCGCTGGCGCAGCCGCCCGGCCAGCGCGGTCAACTCGGCGTCGGGATCGGCCCGGGGCGGCAGCGACAGCAGCGCCCCGGCCCGGGTGTCGTCCAGCGACCCGACCAGCGCGGGCAGCCGCCCGTCCCGGCAGGCGTCGGCCACCGCCTCGGTGACCTCGGCCACCCGGGTGTGCGCGGAAATGCCCGGGCCGGCGTCGCGGATGCGGACCACCGCCGCGATCAGCTGGCGCCCGCTGACCGGCACGCCCAGCGCCCGGGCCCGGGCCGCCGCTTCCTCCGGGTCGGCGTGCGCGCTCTCCACGATCGCGCTGATCAGCGTGCGGTGGGCCTGCCGTTCCAGGCTCTCCTGCTGCCGGGTCAGCAGCCGCCCCAGGGCCAGCGCGCTGGCCGCCCGCTCGATCAGGACGAAGTCCGGCGGCCCCGGGGGCTCGTTCATCACCTGGATGACCCGGCCCCAGTCCTCCCCGCGGGCCCCGACCATGGTCACCAGCCACCCGGCGTCCTCGTGATAGAAGGTCCGGCGCGGCCCGGTCACCGTGCGGGCCTGGTGCTCGAACCCGGCCAGCAGGGCGCGCGGGTCGGCGCCCGCGGGCGAGCAGGCCAGCACCCGGTGCGACAGGTCCTCCAGGATGACCGGCCGCCCGGCCAGCAGCGCCGCCTGCCGGACGATCTCCTCCGGCGGGGCCCCGGCCACCGACAGGTCGGTGAACGTCTCGTGGACCCGCTCCGACCGGCGCAGCTCGTCCAGCTGGGCGTCGATGATCATCGCGTGCACGGTCTCGGTGATCTCCACGAACGCGACCTCACGGCGGAACGCGATCAGGGGCACCCCGTGCGACTCGGCCGCGGTCACCAGGGGACCCGGCAGCGTCTGGTAGCGGCGGCCCAGCTCGACGGCCAGCCCGGTCACCCCGGTGGCGGCCAGGTCGGCGATGTAGCCCGTCAGCAGCGCGGGTTCCTCGGGCAGCGCGATCCCGGTGCTCAGCACCAGCTCACCGCCGTGCAGCAGGCGGGCCACGTCGGCCTGCTCGATGGCGTGCACCCAGCGCACCGGCCGGTCCAGCGCCCGGGCCCCCGCCAGCACCTGCGGCCGGCCGCGCCGGACCACCTCCAGCTCCAGCACGTCGGTCACGGTGGGCAGCACCCCAGCCTCCAGACACAGTGTCATCGTGCGGCCAGTTTTCCTTACAGTATGTCTCCGGGGTGACCAGCCGGTAACCCGCAGACTGGTAGTCATGGCTGATCTCTACGCCCGCCACCAAGCGGTCATCCCCAACTGGGTCGCGCTCTACTACGACCAGCCCATCGAGCTGACCGGCGGCAAAGGCTGCCGGGTCACCGACGCGAACGGTAAGAGCTACCTGGACTTCTTCGCCGGCATCTTGACCAACATGCTCGGCTACGACGTG
>DASXJM010000784.1:0-1955 GCA_036497405.1 Streptosporangiaceae bacterium
CGTGGGCTCCACCCTGTACGGGTCACGCTGGTGGGGCACTCCGGTCAACGCCGAGGCCAAACTGCTGCTGCTCGGGCACTGCTTTGACCTCGGCTATGGCCGGGTCAAAATCCAGACCGATCGGCTGAACACCCGATCCCAAGCCGCCATCGCCAAGCTGGGCGCCCAGCGCGAAGGTGTCCTGCGCCGGGACAAGAAGCGCGAGGACGGCACGTTCCGCGACACCGTGGTGTTCAGCGTGCTGGCCAGCGAGTGGCCCGGGGTCCGGGCTGGGTTGCAAGACCGGGTCGGCGACCCGGCGGGAGAGCCGACCGGAAGGTAGCGCGACCGGGCCGAGGCCGCCCGGCAAATCGGACGCAAGGGCATATTCAGTGCACGCGGATCGACTATCTGCCATTTCCCGGGCGTGTCCGGTATTTGCCAAACGCAGACGCTTAAGTGGTCCAACCGGTTTACCCGGAAAAAGCCATAAATTTGTAGACCGCAAGTATCTGGCTCGATGAACGTAGGCTGCCCCATACTTCCGCTGTCCAGGCGTGACGCCCTGGGGGCTTGGTGGAACGGCGCCGACCAGAACAGCAGGCTAGCCATCTTCGGGCTCAGCGGGCAACTCCGGCAAAGCAACGTCACACGCGGAAATCAATCCCCGGAAACGGGGATCGCTGACCATCGATGGAGAATTCAGTGGCTAAATTTCGTCCGGAGCCGGGCGGGCCGTCGGCCGCCCACCCGCCATGGCAGGTCCGGCTCAGCGACCCGGAAACCGGCCGGGTGCTGGGCGCGGGCTTCCGGGTCGGGCCCCGGCTGGCCCTCACCTGCTGGCACGTGGTGGCCGAGCACTGGGAACGGGGCACCGAGGTGGCCCTGACCGGGCCGGCCGGCTGGAGCGGGATCCTGCGCCCCGGCGACCTGGAAGAGGCCGCCCCCGGCACGGACGTGGCCCTGCTGCGGCTGCCCGCCTCGGTCCCGGACGCCGAGGCCGCTCCCATGGGCCCGGCCCAGCCGCCGGTGCCGGGCCAGGCCCTGGCCGCGTTCGGGTTCCGGGACCAGGACGACCCGGGGACCTGGGCCCGGGTCGTGGTAGAAAAGCTGGATCCGGGCGCGCACCGGGTCTGGCTGGCGGGCCACGCCCGGCCCAGCGGGCCGATGGGGCAGGCCTTCAGCGGCGGGCCGGTGGCCGACCCCGGCACCCGGCTGATCGTCGGCATGGCCAGCCTGGCCTGGGACCACCAGCCGGCCGCCCTGATGATCCCGGTGGTGGCGCTGGCGGCGGCCCGGGCCGAACTGCGCCCGGTGCTGCTGCCCTCCGGCCCGTCTGGTCCGGCCGGCCTGAAGGCCACCCCGAGCGATGCGACCGGGTGGTCCCGGGTCAGCCCAGGTGCCGGGTGATGGCTTCGGCGACGGCGGCGGGGCGTTCGCGGGGGAGGAAGTGGCCGGCGCCGGGGAGTTCGAGGCGAGTGTAGGCGGCGGCGAACATGTCGGCGTTGCCGCGGCTGGCGGCGGCGATCTCGCAGCCGTCGTCCAGGCCGTAGAGGAAGGTGACCGGGACCTCGATGCGAGGCCACTGGTCCAGGCGGGCCTGGGCCGAGGCGTAGTGGGGGCGGCCGGGGGCGGCCCCGGTGCCGTGCCGGTAGTAGTGCACGACGGCCTCGATGAACTGGGCGGTCTCGGTGCCGCGCAGCACGGCCTGCAGGTCGGCCTCGTCCAGGAGCAGGGACGGTGACCACTCGGCCCAGCAGCGGCGGATGAAGGCCCGCGGGTGCATGGCGAACCGCTCGGCCCCGGCGTCGGTGCACAGCCAGTACCGGTACCAGGCTCGTTCGGCCTCGGTGAACCGCTCGGCCGCGTTCAGGTGGTGCATGGGCCCGTAGGCGGTGGCCATGGTGACCAGGCCGGTGACCCGCTCGGGAGCCAGGACCGCGGTCGCGTGCACGGTGCGGGCGCCCCAGTCGTGG
>DASXJM010000785.1:0-5668 GCA_036497405.1 Streptosporangiaceae bacterium
TCTCGCCGATACCGTACTGAAATTTGCGGACGAGCTTGATGGTGTCGATGCCGTTGATCTTCTGGTTTCCGGCCAGGCTGAAGAGGTGACAGGAAAGCGCCTTGGTGATCCCCTGTTGCCAGCTCGGGTAGTCGAAGCCGGAGTTGGCGCAGGTGAAGGGGTCACTGATGTCGGGGCCGCCCGCTAGCGGACTGTGCCACTGGATGCGGTCCGGGTACGCCGCTCCGTAAGCCTCGTACACCTGCTTGCCCTGGCGATTGGTGACCGGGCCGATGGTGGCGGTGAAGACGAGCTTCCCATTGGCGGAGTAGCCCTGCTGCAGCTGCTGGTCGCGGTAGGTCCAGGCGGCCAGGCGGCTGGCGTGCAGGTCGCTGAGCACCGTGGGCTCCTGAGCGGTACTACCGGTCGTCCCGTTGAACGCAAGGTTCACCACGGTCACGCCGAAGCTGCCGTTGGTGATGGTCCTGGTGTCGTACTCGATGGCTCGGCCCTGGCTGGTGTGGGCCAGGGCCCGCTCGGCGCGGGTGGCCACGTAGGTGATGGTCTGGCCACTCAGGGCGTTGACCCCGGGGGCCGCGGTGGCGAGGAAGGTGGCGGCGGCGGCGATGGCGGCGCCACCGGCGGCCAGCGCACCGGCGATGGCCTCACGGCGGCGCCGGTTGTGGTGGCGGGCCCGGCGGAGCAGGGTGGCCGGGACTTCGGCGTCGGCGGTGGCCCGGTCGAGCCCTTGGCGCAGGAGTTCTTCGACGTTGCGGCTCATGAGTTGTTCTCCGTCAGCTCCGCGGGGTCGTCGTCGTTCAGGGCGCTCAGTTCGCGCAGGTGGGCCAGGCCGCGGGCGGCGGCCGACTTGACCGTGCCTTCCGAGCAGCCGAGCAGGCCGGCGGTCTCGGTCTCGCTGCGCTGCTCCCAGTAGCGGAGCACGATCACCGCGCGCTGGCGGGGTGGCAGCTGGCCCAGCATCCGGACCAGGGCGTCTCTCTGATCCACTTCGCCGGTGGGGTCCGGGGCCGTCTGGGTGGTCTCGGCTCGCAGGACCGGCACCAGCTTCTGCTTCCAGGTCCCGCGGCGCCGCCAGCCGTCGGCGGCCAGGTTGTACAGGACGCGGCGCAGGTAGCCTTCGACGTCGTCTTCGATGTGGCGGGGTTTCCTGAGCACCCGTTCCAGCGCGGCTTGCAGCAGGTCTTCCCCGTCCTGACGGCTCCCGGACAGGGCGATCGCCGCGGCCATGAGCGACGAACCACGTTCGGCCAGCAGCTGCTCGAGCTGCGGGCCAGCTGGGTCACGGGCCATCTCACCGCCTCCTCGTCCACCCGCCCAGGACGAATGGCGGCACCTCTACGTTGCCTGAGGATTGGCTCTTTTTGGGCGGGCGGGTCAGGAGCTTTCCAGCGGGCCGGGGTCAGGAGCCGGCGGCCGGGGCGGACGACAGGGTGTTGGCGAAGTAGTAGCGGCTGACCACGTCGGCGACGCAGGCGGGCTTCTCGCTGCCTTCGACTTCGATGGTGACCCGGGTGACCAGGTGGACGGCGTCGGCGGAGATCTTGTCCAGGCTGGTGACGGTGGCGCGGGCGCGGATGCGCTTGCCGACCAGGACCGGGGCGGGGAACCGGACCCGGTCCAGGCCGTAGTTGACGCCCATGGTGACGTTGTCGACCCGGCGCAGCTGGCTGGTCAGAAACGGGATGAGCGACAGCGTGAGGAAGCCGTGGGCCACCGGCCCGCCGAACGGCCCGGCCGCGGCGCGTTCAGGGTCGATGTGGATCCACTGGTGGTCCTCGGTGTCGTCGGCGAAGCCGTTGACCCGCTGCTGGTCGATCTCGAACCAGTCGCTGGGACCGATCTCCTGACCAACCGCGGCTTCGAGGTCAGCCACGCTGTGGTAGGTCTCCATCTCATCTCCTGTCACATCGCCAACGACGCTGGGAACGGCACTGGGCCCATCGCTGGGGCGGTACGTGCCCGTACCACAGAGGATCATTCCGGAGGCCGGGCGCGCAAGGGACGGCGCGGCCCTCGAAGCACTCGGGGTGGCGGCAAGCCGAGAAATTCAGCCGAGCGTGCGTAACGGCGGGCCGGGCGGCCCGTTTCAGTGGTGACAGCAAACCGCTACTTTCTGGAGCTGACCACCATGACGAGCCCCAATGACGCTCAGCAGTACGTCGGCCGCACCGCGGTGGACCTCGAGGGCAGCAAGATCGGGAAGATCGGCCAGGTCTACCTCGATGACCGCAGCGGCGAGCCGCTCTGGGTCACGGTGAGCACCGG
Organism: Streptosporangiaceae bacterium; assembly: GCA_036497405.1. Taxonomy (GTDB): domain Bacteria; phylum Actinomycetota; class Actinomycetes; order Streptosporangiales; family Streptosporangiaceae; genus Bog-532. The sequence goes on from DASXJM010000785.1 coordinate 2,266, forward strand.
CCTGTTCGGCAGCCGGGAGAGCTTCGCGCCCATTTCCGGCGCGCGGTTCGACGGGGAGAACGTCCGGCTGACGGTGTCCAAGGACACGATCAAGGACGCCCCCAACGTGGACGACGACGAGCACATCAGCGACAGCGAGCAGGACGCCCTCTACCGGTACTACGGCTACACCGGCGACCAGGCGGCGGACCAGGCCGGCCAGGCCGGATACGCGCAGGACACGACGGAGACGGCCAGCGGCCGAGCGGGCGGGCGGTCCGCGGGTACCGACGACGCGATGACCCGCTCGGAGGAACGGCTGAACGTCGGCAAGGAGACGGTGCAGGCGGGCCGGGCCCGGCTGCGCAAGCACGTGGTGACCGAGAACGTGACCCAGACGGTGCCCGTCAGCCACGAAGAGGTCCGGGTGGAGCGGGAACCCATCACCGACGCCAACCGTGACGCCGCGGTGTCCGGGGAACCCATCAGCGAGGACGAGCACGAAGTCTCGCTGCGGGCCGAGCGGCCGGTGGTCGACAAGGAAGCTGTGCCGGTGGAGCGGGTCCGGCTGGCCACTGACACCGTGACCGAGGACGCTCAGGTCAACGAGTCGGTGCGCAAGGAGCGGATCGACGATGTCGACGTCGACGGGCCGGGCCGGAACCGGTAGCCACCGTCGTCACCGCGGAGGCGGCCGCCATCGTGGCGGCCGCCTCCGGTGCTGGCCGGACGGCTGACTATGAGGTGTAAGGCGGATTGCCGCCCGACGGTGAGCTGGGCCGCAGCGTCCGGGCCTGCTCGGTGACGCTGGGCGCCGAGCGCAACTGCTGCTGAACCTGAGCCCTCTCCTGGTCATACCGGGTGGCCAGCAGTTCCCACCGGGCTGACATGGTCTTGATGCCGCCGCCGCCGACCGCCACGATGATCACCCCGGTCACCGTGGCCAGTACGGCGTACAGCACGGCGTTGACGACCGCCGCGGCGATGTGCAGCTGATCCAGGGCGGCCACCACGCCCAGCGCGATGATCACGGCCGCGGCCGCGTTGGCCAGCACGGACGCGTACGACAGGGCACCCAGGCTGTTCTGGATCAGCGTCTTGGCGCCCGCCGCGATGGCGGCAGCGATGATCACGATGAGGATCGCCACGAAGACCAGCGGCAGGTAGGCGATGACGGCGTGCAGGTAGCTGCTGATCGGGTTGCTGCCGAACACCCCGAACCCGGTGGACAGGACGAACAGCATGATGGCGTAAAAGACCAGCCGGGCGAGGATCTCGGCGGCGTCGTACTTGGACGACGCGAGAGCTCGTCGCACGCCGCCGCGTTCGACCAGACGGTCGAACCCGACCCGCTGGAGCACCCTGGCCAGGATCTTCGAAATGACCTTCGCTATCAGGTAACCGACGATCACGATGAGCAGGAACACAACGAGCTTGGGGACGAAGGTGGCGACGTTGGTCCAGGCGCTGGTGAGCCCCTGTCCGTAACTGATGCTGAGTGGCACGAGGAAATCCCTTTGCTGACACGGCGGTCCGGCGGCTCGCCGGATACGCGGAAACGGTCCTGACTGTCGCTACCGACACGCCCACCTGCGGGAAGTGTTACGTAGGCCCGATTCACCCGGGCCGCCCGCATATGGGCGATTGAAACGTCCGCGCCGGGTAGCTGCGCATCTGGTGCCGGCGGTGCGAGAGGGGGAGACATCGTGGAAGAACCCGTACTCGCGTCCTCGACCGAGGATGTGGTGGCGATCGAGCCGGTCATCCGCCGCGTGGTCGCGGCCCGGGTGACGAACCCATCGGACATCGACGATCTGGTTCAGGACTCCCTGGAGCGCCTGCTGGGCGCGCACGGACGGCTGGCCCCCGAGACCGTCCTGCCCTACGGCATCGTGACCGCCCGCAACGTCGTGACGTCGCACATGCGCACCGCGGCCCGCCGGTCCACACTGGCCCCGCTGGTCGCCGATCTGCGCGAGCCGGACCGGCCCGAGGACACGGTGCTGGCCGGCGAAGCGCACACGGCCATGGAGACCGCGCTCAACCGGCTTTCGCCTCAGGAACGCGCTGACATCCTGGCCTACTACGACGCCATCCCGGCACCGGAGGCCGGGGCGCGGGAAGCCAGCGGCGCCCTGCGGGTGCGGATGGCCCGGGTCCGGGCCAAGCTCCGGCTGGAATACCTGCTGGCGTTCCGGCACGCCGAGTTGCCGACGGAACAGTGCCGCCGGGTGCTGCTCGCGGTCTCCGCCGGAGACACCCGGCGTCAGCGGCAGCTCCAGGCGGGCCAGCACCTGCTGAACTGCCCGGCCTGCGCCACCCTCAGCGAGCCGCTGAGCAAGCGCAGCGCGGCGCTCACCGCATTCGCGGTCCCGGCCGGGCTGCTGGCCCGGCTCCTCGCCAAGGCCCGGGCCAACCCGGGGGCCGCAGGCGCATCCGCCGCGGCCGGCACCGCGGCCGTCGCCACCGCGGTCATTGTGGGTTCCGGCGTGCTGTCCGGGGCACCCGCGCCCACGGTGCACCATCCGTCGGCCACTCCGGTCAGAACGGTGGAATCGGCACCGGCCAGGATCGCCGAGCTGAGCAGTGGAGGGCAGCCCATCACCACCCGGCGCACGATCCGCGCGGCGATCGGCAGCCACGTGGACGCCACCGGCGTGACCGTCCAGAGCGTCGTGACCCGGAACGGCATGTGGATCGGTACCCGGGCGTTGCGGGTGTGGGTGGAGCTGGTGGGACCGCTGAAGCCGCTGGACATCGCGACCGGGGATCACCTCCGGTTCACCGGCATCGTGATCGGGCACGGCTCCTCGTACGCGGGCCGGGCGGGCGTACGCGGCCAGGACGCGGCGCTGCTGAACCGCGAGGGCGCGCACATCGACGTCAAGACAACAGACGTGCAGGTCGAACACCAGAAATGAGGCCACCCCGAACGCAAGGCAGCCACCCGCCCGCGACGGTGCGGGCAGGTGGCTGAGTCGCGGGAGCGACTGGCGGTTACTTCTTGCGGGTCCGGGACGCCGCCTGGGTCTCGGTGTGGGTGCCGGACGTCTTGAGCTGCCCGCTGGGCGTCTCGAGGTGAGCGCGCACGAACCAGTGGTACTGCTCCAGCTGCTCGGACTGCCCGATGAGCATGTCCTGGGTCACGTGGTCGAGCTCCTCGGTGGCCTCGATGGCCTTGCGGTGGGATTCGATGACCCCGGCGTAGACCACGTCCAGCGCGCCCAGGTGGGCCAGGGCGTCGTCGCGGCCGAGGGAGTAGTCGTCCCAGGTCCGGCCGGAGACAATGGCGCCCGGCGTGCCCTGCGGGGACCCGCCCAGGGTGGCGATGCGTTCGGCGGTGTCGTCCACCATCAGCCGCACCGCGTCCACCTGCGGGTCGAGCATGGTGTGCACGGCGATGAAGTGCGGCCCGACCACGTTC
>DASXJM010000786.1:0-9921 GCA_036497405.1 Streptosporangiaceae bacterium
AGCCTGCACGAACAGAAAAAGATCCTCTACATGGCCCTCGGCCAGCTGTGGCGGGTCAGCACCGACACCTGGGGCATCGCCGCGCTGGGCATCCTGGCCGCGGTGGTGCTGGTGTTCCGGCCCCGGGTCCGCGAGGACGTGCGGGTCATGGCCGTGCTGGCCCTGATCGTGCTGGCCGCCATCGTCTACGTCGCCCCGGCCGCGCTGCCCGACGGGCAGCAGTCCAACTGGGCCTCCGGCCGGTACCCGGATGCCCTGGAGGTGACGTTCTTCATCGCCGGCCTGGTCGTGCTGCTGCGGGCCCGGGGCCGCTGGCTGATCGGGTACGCGGCCACCGCCGCCGTGCTCACCGCCGGGCTGGGCGAGGCGGTGAGCCGGTACGCGGGCGCGTACCAGCACGTACACGGGTTCGCCGCGTTCAACTGGGCCGAGCCCGTGGTGCTGACCCACGCCGGTGACATCCTCAGCGTCCGCCGGGCCACCGCGGTGGCGATCGGCCTGCTGGCCCTGTGGACCGGGCTGGCCCTGCTGATCCGCTGGCGGGCGGGCCGCCCGCACCACCGCTGGCTACCGGGCCGCGGGCCGCTGTCCCGCTGGCGGGCCGCGGTGCTGGTGCCGATCCTGGCCATGAACGTCTACGCCCTGGTCCAGCTGAACTACCGGGTCATGGTCCCGGGCACCCGGGAGCAGCGGGCCAATTCGCTGGCCCTGATCACCGCCACCGGCCTGAAGCCGGGCCAGAAGGTGGTGCTCGACTACGACATGTGGCCCGAGTGGGGGAGCTGGCTCCCGCAGTCGTTCGAGGTCTGGTGGGTCCGCCTGGACATGGTCAACGGAGGCAAGGGAGTGCTGCCCGCCGGCACCAGGGTGCTCGAGACGGCTTGGCCGGTCGGCTACACCGCCGCCCAGACCTGGCCCCAGCACCTGCCCGGCTGGCACGTGGCCGCCACCAACCGCACCTACGGGTGGGTCGCCTGGACCGGCCTGGCCGCTCGCTGACGGGGGAAATCCCCCAGTAAGTACGGGCGGTTGCCCCATTTTGGCGAGCTGTGGTCTTCTCTAGCGTCGAAGCCATGGGGAAATCAAAGCTTTCACTGATTGCCGGCTCCGTGGCCCTGGCCGGGGGCGCCGTGGCGGCCGCGGCCGGACCTGTGACCGCGCTGGCCGCCATTGGCCCGGCCGGTCCGGCTCATTCGTCCCGCGCGACCCTCTCGTCCCACGAGTCGCATTCGTCTGAGAAGACTCAGGCGCACCTGACGTTGCCCGCCCCGACCGGTCCCTTTCAGGTCGGCACCACGTCACTGCACCTGATCGACCGGAGCCGGCCCAACCCGTGGGCGGCCTCGCCGTCCTACCGGGAGCTGATGGTCAGCGTGTGGTACCCGGCCCGGGACGCCAGCCGGTACCCGCGGGCCCCGCAGATGCTGCCCGGCGCGGCCGCGCACTTCGGTTCGGCCGACGGCGCCGCGGCCCAGCTCTACAACGTACCCGCGGGCACGGTGGACTGGGCGGGCACGCTGACCAGTGGCCACACCGGGGCCCCGGCCGCCCGCGCGGGCGCGTTCCCGGTCGTGCTCTACTCCCCGGGCGCGGGGGAGGACCGCACCTGGAACACCACCCTGGTCCAGGACCTGGCCAGCCGGGGCTACGTGGTGGTGACCATCGACGCTCCCTACGACAGCTCCGAGGTCGAGTTCCCCGGTGGCCGGGTGGTCCACAGCGTGCTCGACGCCGAACTGCAGCAGGCCCAGAAGGACGGCACCCTGGCCGCGCTGGCCACCAAGATCGTGGACGTGCGGGTGGCCGACACCCGGTTCGTGCTCGACGACCTGACCGCGCTGTCCCGGGGCGGGCACCCCAGCGGGACCTCGCTCCCGGCCGGGCTGGCCCGGCGACTGGACCTGGGCCGGGTCGGTATGTTCGGCGTGTCGGCCGGCGGGTTCACCGCGGCCCAGGCCATGGCCGAGGATCCGCGGATCAAGGCCGGCATCGACCTGGACGGCGCCACCGACAGCCCGATCATCCCGGGCAGCGAGCACCTGCTGCCGGTGTTCAGCACCGGCCTGCGCCAGCCGTTCATGTTCATGGGCGACCCGCAGACCAGCTGGCGCACGGTGGCCTCCTGGCAGTCGTTCTGGACCAGCACCCCGGGCTGGAAGCTGGACCTGACCCTGCGCGGAGCCAGCGGCGAGAACGCCTACAAGGACGCGGTGCCGCTGCTGCCGCAGATCGCGGCCCAGACCGCGCTGCCCGCCAGCGTGGTCACCAGGGACCTCGGCACCATCGCGCCCGGACCCGCCGTTCGCGCCGAGCAGGCCTACATCTCGGCGTTCTTCGGCCACTGGCTGCGCGGCCAGAGCGGCCAGCTGCTGGCTGGCCCGTCCCCGCGCTACCCGCAGATCCAGTTCATCCGCTGACCGGTTACTCGCTGATCCCGCCGGCTTGCCGGGCCGCCTGCTCCAGGGTGGCCCGGTAGTCGTCCCACCAGGCCGGGTCGTCGCTGGGCAGGTTGCTGTTGTCCGCCCGCACGCCGACCGCGCCGTCGATGGTCTCGCGGACGATGTCGGCCTGACCCGTATGCCTTTCGGTCTCGGCGATCACGTGGACCAGGATCCGGTGCAGGGTCACGTCGCCGCGCTCGGGCGGCCACCACGGCACCCGCCCGGTCGCGTCCAGCGGCAGTTCCGCGATCGTCCGGTCGGCGTGGGCCTGCACCCGCCGGTACAGGCCGATGATCTGCTCGCGCGTCTCGTCGGCGGTGGCCCACATGTCCGCGTTCTGGTAAGCGTCCTCCTCCGTCCACGGCAGCGGCTCGCCGAACGGCCGCCCGAAGGTTTCCCCGAAGTACCCGGCTTCCACCCCGGCCACGTGCTTGACCAGCCCCAGCAGGTTGGTGCCAGTCGGTGTCATCGGCCGTCGGATGTCGTACTCGCTGGCCCCGTCCAGCTTCCACACCAGGGCGTCGCGAGCCCGCTGCAGGTAGAGGTTCAGCTCGGCCTTGAAATCGGGTCCGGTCATGCCGGACAGTCTGCCAGGGCCCAGGCCTGCAGGCCCTCCTCGGTCAGGATGCGGTCGAAGCACAGCTCGGCCGCGCCCAGCAGCGACCCGTCGTCGGGCAGGTGGGCCGCGACCAGCGGGGGAGCGGGCAGGGTGCGGAAGGCCATCAGCCCGTCGTCGTAGGCGGCGATGGCGTGCCCGCCCGCCACCTCGAGCAACTCGCGGCCCAGGCCACCCACGGCCACCAGGTGCGGATCGAGCGCGTTGACCAGGCCCGCGGCGCCCCGCCCGAGCGAGCGGGCCAGGCCGTGGACGGCGTCGACGGCGGCGGGCTCGCGGCCCCGAGCCGCGGTCAGCAGCCGGCGGGTGAAGCTGACCTCGTCGGCCGGGACCGGCTGGCCCAGCGCCCGGGCCAGGGCACCGCCGTCGAGGGTGGTGTTCCAGCAGCCCATGGCCCCGCACCGGCAGCGGACGGCCGGATCGCCGAACGGCATGTGGCCGAACTCGCCGGCCGCGCCGGTGGCGCCCGCCACCACGCGGTCGCCTTCCACCACCGCGCCGCCGATCCCCGCGTCCAGGTGCAGGTAGACCATGGTCCCGGCGCCGACGCCGGCCCCGTGCCGCGATTCGGCCACGGCCGCGCAGGTGGCGTCGTTGCCGACGATCAGCGGCAGCTCGGGGTGGTAGCGCGGCCACAGCCCGGACAGGTCGACCTCGTGCCAGCCCAGGTTGGGCGCGTAGACCAGCTGGCTGCCGACCACCGTGCCGGGGACCGACACCGCCGCGGCCCGGATCCGGGCCCCGAACCGGCCGGCCAGGTCGTTCAGCTGGGACTTGACCGCGGCCAGGACCCCGTTCTGGTCGCGGTCATGGGCCCCCGAGGCCGAGGCCAGCCGGTCCCCGCCCAGTTCGGTCACGGCCACCGTCCAGGTCTCCTGGGTGATCGCGGCCACCGCCGCCAGCGGGCCGCCCGGGTGGGCCCGCAGCAGCGTGGTCGGCCGCCCGCGGCTGCCGGTGGGCGGGGCCGGCTCCTCGCTGAGCAGCCGGGCCGCGACCAGCCGGGCCACGGTCTCGGCCGCGAAACCGCTGGGCATGCCCAGTTCCTGGGCCAGGGCGGCCCGGGTCACCCCCGGCTGCCCGTGCACGGCCCGCAGCAGCGTTGCCTGCGCCGTTGTCCGCGCGGCCACCCCGATCACCATCCTCGGCCCGCTCCAGCGAATAAACTCGCCCGCCGATTATAAGCCGTCAGTCCCCGAAACTGGTGCCGACACTCTCACGCCAGGAGCAGGGCCACGTCAAGCAGCATCACCAGGGCGGTGGCGAAGTGGATGCCGAAGGCCACCGCCTTCGACCCGCCATGGCGCAGCACGATCAGCATGTCGGCCAGCGGCAGCGCCGTGGCCGCGAGCAGGAACCAGGCCAGCACGTGGTGGCTGGCCGTGAACAACAGCAGCAGCGTGATGACGCCGTAGATCCCGTCCCGCACGCCCTTGATGGTCAGATAAGCCCCGGTGCCGGGCTGGCGGGGATCGGCCGGCACCCCGTACCCGGCGGCGGCCTTGCCCGGCCAGAGCAGGAACCCGGCCCCGATGTAGACCACCAGCGCGCCGATCACGATCGTCAGCACATCCACGAACACATTCATGATCTGTCTCCCTTCGCCCGGCCGGCGCTCGCGCCCCTGGCCGTCGCGGTCCGATTATTTCTAGCACTGCTAGATTATTGATCAGCGCTATCCATAGCGTCAACATAATTTCTAGCAGTGCTAGGATCGACTCATGACCGCGACACAGCGCCGGGAGCGGGATCGCCGCCAACGGCACGAGCTCATCGTCCGCACCGCTCGCGACCTGGCTGAGGCCGAGGGCTGGGAGGCGGTGACCACCCGCCGCCTGGCCGACCGGGTCGAGTACAGCCAGCCCGTCCTCTACAGCCACTTCGAGAACCGGGACGCGATCGTCCGGGCCGTGGCCCTCGACGGCTTCGCCGACCTGGCCATCGAGCTACGGGCGGCCCGCGTGGCCGCCTCGCCGCCCGGCGCGGGCGTGCGGGCCGTGGCCCGGGCCTATCTGGACTTCGCGGCCGCCCATCCGGCCCTCTACGAGGCGATGTTCACCCTGCCCATCGACATCCGCTTCGCCAGCCCCGACCAGACCCCGCAGCCCCTGCGGGACTGCTTCGCCCAGCTGGTGGTGGTGGTCGGCTCCCGGGCCGGCGAGGACGAGCCGTTCGCGGACCCGGAGGCCGGGCTGCTGGCCGAGGTCTACTGGAGCGCCCTGCACGGCCTGGCCACCTTGACCCGGCAGGGCCGCATGCCCGCCGACGGTCAGGCCGCCCGCCTCGACCTGCTCCTGGCCCGCCTCACCCCGCCCGGCCCGGACTCCCGCTGACCCTCCGGCCGGGCCGCCACCGGGCCCCCGTCCGGCCTACCGCCCAGGCCTGACCAGCCGGGCCGGCCTCCCGAGCGCCCTGGCTGGGGATCCAAAGGTAACTTTGGTCCCCCTCTTAGGGACCCGAAGTTACCTCTGCGCCCCCTTGATCGGCCGCGGCCAGGTGGTTGGCCGCGGCCCCAAGCCGACTGCCGCGCCCCGAGGCCAGTTTCCGCAGCCCGTCCCGCAGCCCGTCCGCCCAGCGCCCGAACCCGCCCGCGATCTGATCCCGGGCCGTGCTGTCGGTCTCGGCCAGCTGGCCGCCCAGCGACCCCAACGGGCAGCCCTCCTGGCTGGGACCAGGAAAGCCGCCACCACCCCTTATTAAAATCGCTCGGCGAGTATAAATTGAGAGGCGTGCCGGAAGCTCGCGTCGCCGCCCCCGATCGCCCCCCGCGCGCCGCCGCCATTGCCGCCCGCAGCCGGCTCGGCCTGACCGCCCTGGCCGGCGCGTCCTTCGTCTACGTGACCGCGGAAACGCTCCCGGTCGGCCTGCTGCCCCAGCTGTCGGCCGGGCTGCACGTCCGCCCGGGCGCGGTGGGGCTGCTGGTCACGGTGTACGCCGCGATCGCCGGGCTGACCGCCATTCCGCTGACCGCCTCGCTGGAGCACCGGTCCCGCCGGCCGGTGGTGGTCGGCTGCGTGGCCATGCTGGCCCTGTCCCAGTTCATGGTGGCCATCGCCCCGGACTACGCGATCGTGCTGGCCGCCCGCGTGCTGTGCGCGCTGGCCCACGGGGTGTTCTGGTCCATGCTGGCCCCGGTCGCGGTCCGGCTCGTCCCGCCCGGGCAGGGCGGCCGGGCCACCTCGCTGGTGTTCGTGGGCAACTCGATGGCCCTGATCGGCGGCGTCCCGCTCGGCACCGCGCTGGGGCACGCGGCCGGCTGGCGGGCGGCCATGGCCGCGGTCGGGCTGCTCGGGGTGCTGAGCACGGTGGCTCTGCACCGGTTCCTCCCCGAACTCCGCGCCACCCCGGCCACCCCCGCGGCCCCCGCGGCCCCCGAAGACACCCCACCCGGGGTCCGAACCCGGCTGGCCGCGCTCCCAGCCGCGCTGGGCAGCGGGCCGCTGCTGGCCATCTGCCTGGTCACGATGATCGTGGTCATCGGGCACTTCGCCGCCTACACCTACATCACCGCGCTGGTCCGGCGGGACGCGGGCCTGTCCGGCCTGGGCCTGTCGGCCGTCCTGTTCGGTTACGGGGCGGCCGGGATCGCCGGGATCGTGTTCGCGGGCCGGATCACCGATCGCCGGGCCCGGGGCGCCGGGGCCGCCGCCGTCGGCGGCATCGTGCTGGCCCTGGCCGGGCTGGCCACGGTCGCGCACGGATCCACGGCGGCCACGGTGACCGCGGTGGCGATCTGGGGCGGCAGTTTCACCGCCATGACAGTGTGCCTGCAGGCGGCGGTGCTCCGGGTCGCGCCCCGGTCGGCCGACACCGCGTCGGCCCTGTACGTGGTGGCGTTCCAGATCGGCATCGGTGGCGGCGCCCTGGCCGGCTCGCTGCTGGTCAACGCGGGGGAGCTGGCTGTCCTGCCGGCGGCCGGGCTGGCCCTGGCCGCCATCGGGCTGCTGATCGTGCTGCTGAGTCCGCGGGCGTTCCCGGCCCGCCGGCCCGGCTAATCGTCCGCGGGCTGCCACAGCTCGATTCGGTTGCCCTCAGGATCGGTGACCCAGCCGAAGCGGCCGACCCCCGCCATCTCCTGCGTCTCGGCGGCGATGTCGGCGCCCTTGGCCCGCAACTGGGCCAGCATCGCGTCCAGGTCGCGAACCCGGAAGTTGAGCATGGTCTGCTGGGTCCCGGAGCCGAAGTAGTCGGTCCCGGACTCGAACGCCGCGAACACCATCGGCCCCGCGTCCGGGCGCCACAGGCCGTTCTCGTCGGCGTCCAGGCCCAGGCACTCGCGGTACCAGGCGCCCAGGGCCGCCGGATCGGCGGCGCGTAGGAAGTATCCGCCAATTCCCAGCACTCGTTCCACGCCGCCATCCTGCCAGGGCGGCCCGCCCGCCCGGCCGGGACTCACTCAAGACGAGACTCAGGAACCGTAGGCGGCCAGGCCCGTTTCCAGCAGGGCAAAGGCGGCGGCGGCTTCGGCGTAGCTCTGCTCGGCGGTCTGGCTGGTGGTCAGCCCGGCCGCCTGGCGGACCAGGTTGGCGTTGGAGAGGGCGCGGATGGTCGCGCCGACCTGGCCGGCGGCGACCTCGGCCCGGATGCGCGGGACGCTGATCGACGCGGCCAGGCCCGCCAGCTCCTGGTCGGCGGTCGCCCCGGACTGCAGCAGCATCATGGCCCGACCCGCCGCCGAACCGGCCGTGACCCCGGCGTCCCCGGTGCCGTTGCCGTCGGCGTCGCCCTCGATCTCCGCGAAGGCGCGGGCCAGTTCGACCTCCACCTCACCCCAGGCCCGGGCGAACGCGCCGACCAGGGTGGGACTGGCCAGGGTCATCCGCGCGAACGGGGTCACCCCGTCGTGCAGCTGGGTCCACTCGGCCCGGCGGTCCAGCTCGGCCCGGTAGAAGCGGTGCAGGGCCGCCACCGGGGACTCGCCCGGCCCGCGTCCGCGCACCGCCCCGGCCAGGTCGGGGATGAGCGACACATGAGCCGATAGGACCAGGTCTTCCTTGGTCGGGAAGTAGTTGGTCACGGTCATCTTGGCCACCCCGGCCGCCTCGGCCACCTCGGCGATCGACACGTGGTCGAACCCGCGCTCCAGGAACAGCGTGATCGCGGCGCGGGCGATGACCGCGCGCGTCTGCTGTTTCTTCCGTTCTCTCAGCCCCGGGGCCTCGGCCATGACCGACATCGTAGCGATCCAACCTTCAATATGATGATACTAAATTTATGCTTGACCTAAATTTATGTCAGACATAGATTCATGGCCATGAACGCAATGACCAAGCCTCAGTTCTTCGCCGTGATCGGGGCCTGCGTGGCGACGCTGCTGCTCGCCGTCCTCGACATCAACATCGTCACCACCACCGGAACCGCCATCGCCCGCAACCTCGACCCGCACGGCGGCGCCAGCCAGGTGCCGTGGCTGGTCGCCATCTACGCTCTGGTCGCCACCGTGATCCAGCCGCTCTACGGCAAGCTGGCCGACAACTTCGGGGTCAAGCCCGTGTACCTGGCCACGATCGGTGCGTTCATCGCCGGTTCGCTGCTGTGCGCGGCCGCGACCTCGATGCCCCAGCTGCTGGCGTTCCGGGCCGTCCAGGGCCTGGGCGGGGGCGGGCTGCTCAGCGTGACCGTGGTCATCCTGGGCCACCTGCGGGCCGAAGACCCCGGGAAAAGCGGCACCGGCGGCAACGCGGCCGCGGGTCTCATGGTCGCCCTCGGGCTGGTCGTCGGGCCGCTGGTCGGGGGATCGCTGGTCGCGCACGCCTCCTGGCGCTGGATCTTCCTGCTCAACGTCCCGCTGGCCGCCGCGGCCTGGGTCATCGTGGCCATCTGCCTGCGGCTGCCGCGCCCGGTCACCCGGGCCCGGCTCGACCTGCCCGGCGCGGCCACCCTGGCCGGGGTGGCCGCCTGCCTGCTGCTGGTCTGCCAGTGGGGCGGCCAGCGCTACCCGTGGCGGTCGTGGCCGGTCCTGGCCCTGGCCGCGGCCGGCCTGGCCCTGGCGGCGGCCTTCAGCTACCGGCAGACCCACTCACCGGCTCCGTTCCTGCCGCCCCGGCTGCTCCGGCACCGCGCCCTGCGGGTGGTCAGCGCGCTCCAGCTGGCCACCGGGTGCGGGATGGCCGCCGCCACCGTCTACGTCGCCCTGGACCTGCAACTGGTCCGGCACATCTCGCCCACCCGTACCGGCGTGCTGGTGCTGCCCATGGCCGCGGGTCTGGCCCTGGGCGCGGCGGGAGGGTCGCTGATCCTGGCCCGGGCCGGCTCGGTGCGTCCGTCCATCGTGATCGGCACCGGCCTGGCCGCGCTGGCCCTGGCCGGTCTGGCCCTGACCGGCACCGGCACGCCCATCGCCGTTCTCCTCGTCCTGCTGCTGGTGCTGGGCGTGGGCGTGGGGTTCGGCCTGGGTAACGAGATGATCTTGATCCAGCAGACCGTGGAGCGGCGCGACCTCGGCACCGCCACCACCGGGGTACGTTTTGTCGAAACGCTGGGTACCTCGGTCGCGGCCGCGACGTTCGCCGCGTTGTTCGCGGCCATGACCGCCCACGGGCGCCTGGGCCCGGTCCACGTGATGGGTGCGCTTGACGTGATCTTCGGTGTCGGCGCCGGGCTGCTCGCCGTGGCCACGGTGATCGCGACCCGCCTGCCGGCCAGCCAGGCCGTAAATACCGCAGATGGGAAGCTAGGCCCCGCTGAGCAGGTCGTTTAATATGCAATTATCGGACAGATGCGGACAGGGACATCCAGGTGCGCGCTCTCGGGCCAGCCAGCCGCCGCCCCGGCGGGGGTCTAGGCTTGCTCGCTGTGCTAGCTAGGGATCCAGTCGTTCCGGTCGCCGCGTGGCGCCGGCCGGCTGATGTCCCCGTTCCTGGCGGC
>DASXJM010000787.1:0-1668 GCA_036497405.1 Streptosporangiaceae bacterium
GTTGTGCAGCACCTGCCCGGACGCCGCGTCGATCAGCGGGTTCTCCGCGGCCGCGTTCAGCTCCGCGGTCAGCACCTCGTGCAGGGAGCGCACCGCGTCCACGGCCGGCCCGTGGACCTGGGGCAGGGCCCGGTAGCCGTACGGGTCTTGGATCCGGGCCGCCTGCACGTCCTGGCCGTCGAGCAGGACCCGCATCCGGTCCGCCACCTCGGCCTGGCCGCGGTGCGGCCGGGCCCGCTGCACCGCCTCCGCGTAGGGCTCCTTCGACCCCCGGACGACCAGGAACGACAGCGCGGCCAGGATCGGCGTGACCGCGACCAGGTCCCCGAGGTCGGCGGCGGCCAGCGCGCCCTCCCCGATGGTGGCCGCGTTGCTGCTCATGAACGACAGCGCGTCCGACGGGTCCAGCGCGAACGGCGGCAGCGTGTCACCCAGGCCGCCCAGCCAGGGCCGCTCGCCGATCAGGCACAGCGCGGTCGAGGCCAGCGCGCCCAGGTCCCCGGTGCCGATGGCCCCCACCGTGCGGACCGGCGGGATCAGCCCCCGGGTCAGCACCTCGGCCAGCACCGGCAGCAGGGCCGGGTCGACCCCGGAGCCGCCCGCGGCCAGCTGGTTGAGCCGGACCACCAGCATGGCCCGGGCCAGCGGGGCGGCCAGCAGCGGCCCGGCCCCGCCCGCGTGGCTGCGCAGCAGGCGCAGGCCGTGGCCGCCGTCCCGGACCCGGATGCTGCGGTTGGCCCCGACCCCGGTGGTCCGGCCATACACCGGCTGCCGCTCCATGGCCACGTGCACCGCGTCCCGGGCCTGCCGGGCCCGCTCCAGGCCCTCGCCGGTCACCGTGACCGGGTCGTTGCCACGCGCGATGTCACGGACTTTCTCGCAGGTCAGCGTGATGCCATCCAGCGCGGCCGGCGCTCCCGACCGGACAAATTCGGCGGTCATGATCTCCCTCCCCGCACGTAACAAGTTCGCATACTCCCGCGCCCGCCGCCTTGACACCCTCTTCAGGGGTCACAAGCATGAAGAAAAATATTCATGCTGGTGGCCGTGTAAGTGGTTGCGTATGCGGCAGAAACGATGATCAGTCCAGCTGATTTCCCCTGAACCCATGATGAGCGAGGCTCGCGCTTGATCACTTTCGAGAGCGTGACAAAGCGTTATCCGGGCGGAACAGTAGCGGTCGACGCGCTGGACCTGCAGATTCCCGACGGGCAGACCATGGTTCTGGTCGGCCCGAGTGGTTGCGGCAAGACGACCAGCCTGCGGATGATCAACCGGCTGATCGACCCGTCCGAGGGCCGGATCATGCTCGACGGCACCGACATCTCCACCGTCGAGGCGCCCCAGTTGCGCCGCGGCATCGGCTACGTCATTCAGCAGGCCGGACTGTTCCCGCACCGCACGATCGAAGACAACATCGCCACCGTCCCGCTGCTCGAGGGCTGGAACAAGGCCAAGGCCCGGGACCGGGCCCGGGAGCTGATGGACCTGGTCGGCCTGGACCAGGACATGGCCCGGCGCTACCCGTACCAGCTGTCCGGTGGCCAGCAGCAGCGGGTCGGCGTGGCCCGGGCCCTGGCCGCGGACCCGCCGGTGCTGCTGATGGACGAGCCGTTCAGCGCGGTCGACCCGATCGTCCGGGCCACCCTGCAGGACGAGCTGATCCGG
>DASXJM010000788.1:0-2939 GCA_036497405.1 Streptosporangiaceae bacterium
GTACGCGCAGGCCGATCCGGCCGGGCTGCTGCCGATCGGAGTCCCGCTGCGGGTGATCCACGGCCGCCTCGACGACGTGGTGCCCGCGGCCATGAGCCGGTCGTTCACGGCCCGGGCCCGGGCCGCCGGGGACGAGGTCGATGGGCGGGAACTTGCAGGTCAGGATCACTTCGATGTGATCGATCCCGAGTCAGCGTCCTGGGACACGGTCCGGGCGGCGTTCGGTGCGCCTGGGGCGCTTGGGGCGGTCGGCGGCCTCTGACCATCAGGGCGGGGGAAGTCAGGGCGGGGAAGTAGGGGTGCGGGAACGGGGGCTGGGGCGGGGCCCGGGGGTCAGGTGGGGCGTGGGAGGGAGAAGTGGCGCATGCCGTCGGCGGCGCCGTCGTCGTGGAAGCCGGCGTGGAGGAGGACGTCGGCCGAGGGGGTGTTGGACTGGTCGGTCTCGGCGATGATGCGGCTCACCTCGGGGCGGGACCAGGCCAGGGCGCAGATGGCCACCGCCGACTCGCCGGCCAGACCGCGGCCGCGGTGCGGCTCGGACAGGCCGTAGCCGATCTCGACCGTGCCGGCCGGATCGGGCGGGCCGTGGAAGCCGATGTCGCCGATGACCTCGCCGGTCTCGCGCAGGACGATCTGGAACATGCCCCAGGCCGGGACCCGGTCGTCGGCGGCGTCTCCGCTGGCCTCGGCCCCGCGGATCAGCATCCGAGCGGCCATCCGGGTACCGGGCAGGGGGTAGCCGGGCGCCCAGAAGGGCCAGGCCGCCTCGTCGGTCTCCGGGTCGGCCAGGACGCGGGCCAGCCCGAGCGGGACCGGCTGCAACTCCACCCGCTCGCTGACCTGGCCGGCCGGGCGGACGAACGGGGTGGTGCGGGCCAGCGCGGTGAAACCCAGCCGTTCGAGGATGGGCCGGCTGTCCTCGGTCGCGTCGACCTGCAGATAGCGGTAGCCGCGGTCCCGGGCCAGCCGGGCCCGGTAGGCGACCAGCGACCGGAACACTCCCCGCCCGCGCCAGGCGGGCAGGGTGCCCCCGCCCCACAGGCTGGCGAAGTCGCGGCCGGGCGGGAACTCGATCCGCCCGGCCGAGACCGGGGTGTCCCCCGCGGCGGCCACGACCGCCTCGATCGGGTGCGGCCGCGATTTCAGGGCGGCCATGATGGCGGTGCCGATCGCGGCGTGCTCAGCGCCGAAGACCTCGTCGTGGACCCGGACCACGGCGGCCGCCCCGGCCTCGTCGGTGACCGGGACAAGCCGGACCCCGGCGGGCGGCCCGGTCTCCAGGTCCAGGTCGGCGAGCTCGGCGACCAGCAGGGTCTCGGCCGGCTCGGCAGCGAACCCCGCCACCCGCAACCGGCCCGGCAGGCCGGGCGGCTGGTCGTAGGAGTAGTGCTTCCACTCCCAGGTCCGGGCCGGGCCGAACCGGCGGACCTGAGCCTCGATCACGGCGTCGGGGTCGATCCCGGCCAGGTCGGTCCAGAGCACTCCGTTCCAGCCGTGATCGTCGGTGACGACCCGGGTCAGGTGCGCGGTTTGCTCGATCCGGGAGTGCGGCTCCGGGGCCGGGTCCCGGCGCATCTGGCGGTCGAACTCGGCCCGAACGGCAGCAGAATCCACCGCGACATTCCATCACCGGGGGGCCGGGCCGGCCAGTCAATATCGGCCGGTGCTACTTCCTGCCCGTGCGCTTCCTGCACGACCAGATCACCCGGTCGATGATGACGGCCGCTGGCCGGCGGCCGGCCTAGGTCGGCAATACTGCAGACATGATGATTGGCGTAGGGCTCGACGCCCGGCTCGGGCTTCCGTTCGATCAGTTGCGCGCGGCGGCCCGGGAGGCGGAAAGGTTCGGGTTCGAGAGCCTCTGGACGCCGGCCGGGGGCGTGCCGGACTCGTTCCACCTGTGCGCGGCCTGGTCGCAGGACACCGCGCTGCGGACCGGGATCTCGGTGGTCCCGGCCGCGCGGATGTGGACCCCGCCGGCCCTGGCCGCGCAGGCGGCCACGCTGGCCCGGCTGTCCTCGGGACGGTTCGTGCTCGGGCTCGGCACCGGCGGCTACGGGCCTGACTTCTGGGCTTCGGTGGGCCTGCCCAACCGGCCGATCGCGGTCATGCGCGAGTACGTCACCCAGACCCGGGCGCTGCTGGACGGCCAGACCGTGAACAGCGGGGAGGTCATCGGCGGGGCCGGGCACGGCGCGCCCGGGTGGCCGCAGACGGCCGCGCTCGGGGTCAGGGACCTGCCGCCGGCCCCGGTGTACCTGGCCGCGCTCGGCCCGCAGATGCTGCGGCTGGCCGGTCAGACGGCCGACGGGGCGCTGCTGAACTGGGCCACCCCCGAACGCATCGAGGTCAGCCGGGGCAAGATCGACGCGGGCGCGGCCAAGGCGGGCCGCGGTCCGGGCACGGTCCCGATGACCATGTACATCCGCGTCTGCATCGACGACGACGTGGACGCGGCCCGGCAGGCGTTCGGCGCCCAGGTGCTCGGCTACGCCATGGCCCGGCCGGGGATGCCGAAGCAAGCGGGCTACCGGGCCCTGTTCGCCGAGATGGGCTTCGACGCCGAGCTGACCGAGCTGGAAGAGCGGCGGGAGCGGGGCGAGGACCTGGCCGAGCTGGTCAAGGCGGCCCCGGACGAGATGCTGCAGGCGGTCGGCTACTACGGCCCGGCGGGCCCGGCCCCGGCCGCGTTCGCCCGGCTCAGCCGCGGGCTGGACGAGACCATCGTCCGGATCATCACCGCCCGTCCCGGGCTGGAGCCGGTGGTGGAGGCCATGACCGCGCTGACCCCGGCCCGAATCCGGGCGGCCGCGGGCGGTGCCTGAGCTTCCCGAGGTCGAGTCGGCCCGGGCGGTCATCGAACGGGCCGGGCTGCGGCGCCGCATCGTGGACGTCGACGACTCTGACACCTTCGTCTGCCGTCCCCACCGGCCCGGTGA
>DASXJM010000789.1:0-4200 GCA_036497405.1 Streptosporangiaceae bacterium
GCCGGAGTCGGCGCCGGGCCGCGTGACCACGCCTGGCCCGAGGACCTGGCCCGCATGATGGGCTGGCGGCTGGCGGTCAGCGCCGACCCGGGCGCGGGCTACGTGAACCCCGGCGCGGGCCACCGCGGCCCGTTCGACCAGTTGGCCGCCCGCCTGCACCTGGCCCACCTCGACCCGGGCGTGGTCATCATTCAAGGTGGCCACGACGACATCGGCCGCCCGCTGCCGCTGATCCGGTCCCGGGTCGAGAGCCTGATCAGCACCATCCGCCACCAGGACCCGCACTGCCGGCTGGCCGTGCTCTCGGTGTTCCCGCGCGGCCGCCCGAGCTCGGCCGCCCTGGCCACCGACCAGGCCATCGTGGCCGCCGCCCGCCGGGCTGACCCGGCCGTGCTGGTGTTCGACCCGATTGCCAGCCACTGGCAGTTCCCGCGCATCGGCGACCACCTGCACCCGACCCCGGCCGGCCACGAGTGGATCGCCCGTCACCTGGCCGCGGGCCTGCGCGACCCCGGCACCCTGGACCGGGCCAGCCCGCCCGGCGACCCCGAGGCTGTGAGCAGCCTGAACGTCCAGCATCGGCTCGACGTTCGCTGAGCTGATCCTCAACTTCGTCACCCGGTCCGCTCAGGCTGGACCACCACACTGGCCCCATGAGCGACGATCGGGTGCCGTCAGGTGACCTCGCCCCGCTGCTGGCCGGGCGGGCGGGGGAGCACGGAGAGCGGAGTTTCGCCGAGGAGACCGCGACCGGGCGGCGGCTGAGCTATCAGCGGCTCGGCCAGCTGGCGCGCTGGCGGGCCGAGGGCCTGGACGCGGCCGGGGTCCCGGGCCGGGCCCGGGTGCTGATCGACATCGCCGACCCGGTCGCCTTCTGCGCCGAATACCTCGGGGTGGTGGCGGCCGGCCGTTGCGCCGTGCCGGTCAACCCGAACGCCCCCGACGCCGAGCTGACCCGGACCGTGGCCGCGGTGCGGCCCGCCGCCATCATCAGCGACCGGCCCGCCCGCGCCGCCGCGGCCCAGATCCCCGCCGTCGAGACCCCGCCGCGTTCCCTCCCTCCCGTGCGCGGCGGGGCTCGGCGGTCGGCCCGCGGGGCCGGCTCGGTGCTGCTGCTGACCTCCGGGTCCACCGGGGCCCCCAAGGCGGTGGAGCTGACCGAGGCCCAGCTGCTGCATGTGGCGGCCGGGGTGGCCGCCCACCACGAGCTGACCCCGGCCGACCGGGGCTACAACCCGCTGCCCCTGTTCCACATCAACGCCCAGGTGGTGGGGGTGCTGGCCAGCCTGGTGGCGGGGGCGACCCTGCTGACCGACCGCAAGTTCCGGCGCACCGGGTTCTGGGAGCGGATGGCCGGCCACGACGTCACCTGGATCAACGCGGTGCCCGCGATCCTGACCATCCTGGCCGACTACCCGGTCCCGGCCCGGCCGTCCCGGCTGCGCTTCATCCGGTCGGCGTCGGCCCCGCTGCCCGCGGCGGTCCGGGACCGGATGACCGCCCAGACCGGGGTGCCGGTGGTGGAGAGCTACGGCATGACCGAGGCGGCCAGCCAGATCACGGCCATGCCGCTGGACGGCTCCGGGCCTCCCGGCTCGTGCGGCCGCCCGGTCGGGGTGGAGCTGCAGATCCGCGACTCCGGCGGGCAGCCGGCTCCGGCCGGGACCAGCGGCACGGTGTGGCTGCGCGGCCCGGGGGTGATCGGCGGCTACGTCGGCGGCCGGGCCGCCGAGCGCTTCGACCCGGCCGGCTGGCTGAACACCGGTGACCTCGGCACTCTGGACGAGCGGGGCTTCCTGTTCCTGGCCGGCCGCAGCGACGACGTGATCAACCGCGGCGGCGAGATGCTGTACCCGCGGGAGATCGAGGAGGTGCTGATCGCCGACCCGGCCGTGCAGGACGCGGTGGTGGTCGGCCGGCCCAGCCCGATCCTCGGCCAGGTCCCGGTGGCCTACGTGATCCCGGCCATCGAGCCGGCCACCGCCGGCCGCCTCCAGGACCTGCTGGACCGGCTGAACCAGCGCTGCGTGGCCGAGCTCAGCCGGTTCAAGGTCCCGGAGGCCATCTACGTGGTGCAGGACCTGCCCCGCGCCGCCACCGGCAAGGTCCAGCGGCACCGGCTCCGGGAGGAGCCGGTGCCGACGGCCGGCTAGGCGCCGGTGACGACCTCCTCGACCTGGTCCAGGGCCCAGTCCAGCTCCTGCTCGGTGATGACCAGGGGCGGGGCCAGCCGGATGGCGGTGCCGTGGGTGTCCTTGGCCAGCAGGCCACGGGCGGCCAGCCGCTCGCACGCTTCGCGGCCTGGCATCGAGGCGAACTCGATCCCGGCCCACAGGCCCCGGCCCTGCACCCGGCGGACCCGGTCGGCGGGCAGCGCCGACAGCCGGGTGTGCATGCGCACGCCCAGCTCGGCCGAGCGCTGCTGGTACTCGCCGGTGCCGAGCATGGCGATGACCTCACGGGCCACCGCGCAGGCCAGCGGGTTGCCGCCGAAGGTCGAGCCGTGCTGGCCCGGCCGCAGCACCCCGAGGATGTCCCGGCTGGACACCATGGCCGAGACCGGCACGATGCCGCCGCCCAGGGCCTTGCCCAGCAGGTAGGCGTCGGGCACCACGTTCTCGTGCTGGCAGGCGAAGGTGGTCCCGGTCCGGCCCAGCCCGGACTGGATCTCGTCCGCGATCATCAGCGCATCGCGGGCGGTGCAGAGCTGCCGGACCCCGGCCAGGAAGCCGGGCGGCGGCACGATCACACCCGCCTCACCCTGCACCGGCTCGACCAGCACCGCCACCAGCCGGTCGCCCAGCTCGTCGGCCACCGCGGCCAGCGCGTCCAGGTCGCCGTAGTCCACCACCCGGAAGCCGGGGGTGTACGGGCCGAATCCGCCGCGGGCGTCCTCGTCGGTGGAGAAGCTGATGATGGTGGTGGTCCGGCCGTGGAAGTTGCCGCCGAAGGCCACGATCACCGCCTGATCGGCCGGGACGCCCTTGACCTCGTAGCCCCACTTGCGGGCCACCTTGATCGCGGTCTCCACCGCCTCGGCGCCGGTGTTCATCGGCAGCACCATCTCCATGCCCGCCAGCTCGGCCAGCTCGGCGCAGAACGGGCCGAAGTGCTCGTGGTCGAAGGCCCGGCTGACCAGGGTGACCTTGTCCAGCTGGCGGCGGGCCGCCTCGACCAGCCGCGGGTGCCGGTGGCCGAAGTTGATCGCCGAGTAGGCGGCCAGCATGTCCAGGTACCGGCGGCCCTCCACGTCGGTCACCCAGCTGCCCTCGGCCTCGGCGATCACGACCGGGAGGGGCTTGTAGTTGTGCGCGCTGTGCGCGGCGGTCTGGGCCCGTAGCTGCTCACTGCGGGTCATGCTCAAATCATCGATCAAGGTCATGGTCGCCTCCTCGGTTCTCCTAGACCAGCTCAGTAACGGAGTTCGAGCGTGCAGCACTTGGGGCCGCCGCCCGCCTTGCGCAGTTCGGACAGGTCCACGCCGATCGGCTCGAAGCCGCGCTCGGCCAGCCGGTCGGCCAGGTCCGTGGCCTGCTCGGGCAGGATCACGTGCCGGCCGTCGCTGACCGCGTTCAGCCCGAGCACCGCGGCGTCCTCGTCGGTCGCCTCGATCAGCTCGCCGAACTGGGATTTCAGCAGTTCCCGGCCCGCGTCGTCGAACGCGGCCGGGTAGTACGCGGCCGTGGTGGCGTCGAGTACGCACATGGCCGTGTCCAGATGGTAGAACCTCGGGTCGACCAGCCGGACCGGGTGGACCGGCAGGCCGAACGCGGCCGCCAGCTCGTCGGCGGCCCCGGGGTCGGACCGGAAGCCGTAGCCGGCCAGCAGGGCGTCGCCGGTGCACAGGATGTCGCCCTCACCCTCGTTGATGAGCTGGGGCGCGTGCACGTCGGCGTAGCCGTGGCCGCGGAACCAGTCCAGGTAGGCGCCGGCCTCGGCCGCGCGTTCCGGATGCCGGAACCGCGCGCCCAGCACCGCTCCGCCGACCACGGTGGCCCCGTTGGCCGCGAACACCATGTCCGGCAGCCCGGGCACCGGCTCGATCAGGTGCACGGTGTGACCGAGCTCGGTATAGATCTGCCGCAGGCGTTCCCACTGCCGCACGGCCCGGCGGGGGTCGGCGGGCTGATCCGGCCGCATCCACGGGTTGATCGCGTACTCGACCGCAAAGTGGAAGGGCGGACACATCAGGTAACTGCG
>DASXJM010000790.1:0-10397 GCA_036497405.1 Streptosporangiaceae bacterium
TCTTCTTCGTAGATACGTCACCTGACCGATGTCTTGCAGTGCAACTTGCATGAGACTTGCTCTGCAAGGTAGTGGCACGATCACCCGTGCCAGCAGGTGAGCCGGTCCCCAGGCGGCGGCATGCGCCCCGGGATCCGCCAGCTGACGAATCCGGAGAGAGGCGGGACCGTTGGACGTTGCCCGGCTGCGCGAAAGCTTCGCCCAGGTCGCGGTGCACGGCGACGAGCTACCACTGTTCTTCTACGCCGACCTGTTCCTCAAGCATCCGGAAGTGCGGGACATGTTCCCTGTGTCGATGGCGGCCCAGCGGAATCACCTCACGGAGGCGCTGGTCAAGATCCTGGCCCAGGTCGACAGCATCGACGACCTGACCCGATTTCTGGAGGGACTGGGCCGTGATCACCGGAAGTTCGGTGTGGTCGCCGACCACTACCAGGCCGTGGGCTCCAGCCTGCTGACCACCCTGGAACACTTCTCCGGGCCGTCCTGGACGCCCGAGGTCGCCGCCGACTGGAACGCCGCCTACGAGCTCATCGGCTCGGTCATGCTGGCCGCGGCCCGGGCCGACGAGCAGGTCCGCCCGCCCTGGTACCAGGGCACGGTGGTGGCCCACGAGCCGAGGTCGTTCGACGTCTCCGTCCTGCTGGTCCAGCCCGAGCCGCGCATCGACTACGTGCCCGGCCAGTCGGTCGGGATCGAGTGCGCCAACCGCCCCCGGCTGTGGCGCTACTACTCGATGGCCAACGCGCCCCGTCAGGACGGGCTGCTGGAGTTCCACGTCCGCCTGATCGACGGCGGCGCGGTGAGTCTGGCCTTGACCAGCCCGGACATCGTGGGCACCAAGCTCCGGCTCGGACCCCCGATCGGGGTGCTCACCCTGAACCAGCCCGACTCCGGCCGCGACCTGCTCCTGATGGCGGGCAGCACCGGGCTGGCCCCGCTCAAGGCCATCCTCGAGCAGGTGGCCACTCTCCCGCAGCAACGCCAGGTGCACTTGTTCTTCGGCGCCCGTTACGCCGACGAACTGTACGACCTGGAAAATCTCGAAAAGATGGCCGCCCAGCACCCCTGGCTGACCGTCACGCCCGTCGTGTCGGCCGACCCCTCGTTCGCGGGTGAGGTCGGAGACCTGCCGGATGTGGTGGGCCGGTCCGGCGACTGGTCGGGCCATGAGGCCTACCTGGCGGGCCCGACCGCGATGGTCCGGAACGCCGCTTCGTCGCTGACCGCGGCGGGCCTGGCCCAGGACCACATACATATCGAAGACTTCGGGTGGAGCGAGCCTTGACCACAGCATGGTTCGACAATGACCAGGGCCGGATGTCCCCAGACGAGCTGGAGACCGTGGTTTTCCCCACGTCACGGCTGGGACGGCGCGGCTACGAGGAAGGTCCGGTCCGGGATTTCCTGACCGGGGTGCAGGCCGAGTTCGTGCGCCTGCTCAACGAGCGGACGTCGCTGTGGCAGGAGGTCCAGCGGCTGCGCCGCCGGATCATCGCCGGGCAGGCCGACGGCGATGAGGACTCGGTGCTGTTCGGTTCCGAGGACGCGCACGCGCATGCGGTGCGGATCCTGTCCACGGCCCAGGTCACGGCGGAGAAGTACGTGGCCGACGCCCGCGACTACAGCAGCCGCCTGACCAAGGAAACCCGGCATCGCCGGGACGAGATCATGACCCAGGCCCGGCAGCATTCGGACCGGATCATGCAGGAAGCGCAGGCTCAGGCGCGTGAGGCGGCGGTGTCCGCGCTCAACGGCTCGGATCAGCCACATTCGGAGAAGGAGTGGCACGCCGCTCAGGCCGAACTGGCTTACCTGCGCACCTACAGCGGGGTCTACCGGGCCCATCTGAAGGCCTACACCGAAGGGATCCTGCGCGGTATCGAGGAATGGGAACGTAAGGAAACCGCGTCGCTGGCCGACGCGGCCCAGCGCGACCCGAATCCGGTGCCGCCGCCGGCCAACGGCCATGGCTTGCCCAACGGCCACAGCCACGGGAACGGCAACGGAAACGGACATGCTCGCGGAAACGGTAACGGCAGCGCCTATCTACGGCATTAGGGCGTAACGGCCGGCGGGACTGACGACCACGTCCCGTCGGCCGGACCGATTCGCGATCGTCCCCGGCGGGGCTGAAAAGTTGGTGCCACACGCGGTGACGCGCTTCGGCAAAAGGCCGCGAGCAGGCAGCAACGCCATTCGTCATTAAAATTCGCGGCGGCTAAATTTAAATCTGCGCACACCTAAACGGCGCCACATTTGGTGACGCCGTTTTTCGGCTTTTGGCTACATTCTCCAGGGATTGGCGATGGCGTGAGCGGGGCTGATCTTCAGCGTGGTGAGCGCGCCGCTGCTGGCTATGGCACTGGAACTGGCCTGGTCACCGGGGGTGTGGACCGCGGCCGCGGCACCTTCGGCGGCGAACCCGCCGACCCCGCTGAGCACCAGGGTGGCGGCGGTGACCGTCCGGGCCGCCCGGGCCGTGCCATCAGCTCGCGCCGCTTCGGCCAGCCTGATCGCAGGCCCAGCTTTCGCGTGTTTGCCAGCAGGCAGAATCCAATTATGAGACTTCATCGAGACGATCCCCTTACCGATGTATGGAATATGAAATCTGCGCAGAGTGTCTCAATAACCAAACTACCGGATTGGGTGCCTGAAAGTGCGAAATTCGAGAAAATAAGACACTAATTTTAGTGCGTGCCGACGGGTTCTCGGAGGCCGCGCTCGCCGGTCGTTTGTGCGCATATCGAACAGGGTCAGATCGGCATAGTAATAGACAATGCGACCACCGTTGAAGGCATTATTTCAACGATTGAAGGTTGGTCGCCGGCGTTGCCGGACGGACATTTCTGGCCGTTGAGAAAGCTTATTCCGTTCCGTCGGGGATGGGATCCCAGCAGGTGGCGGGCTGCGCTACCGAAGTTTCCGTGAAAGTTGCATGGCAAGGTGAGCAAGTGTTCTAACTATTGTCCTGCGCGGCTATTTCTGACTTAATACAAAGAGAGAACGCCGACTACGGGAGTCCGCCCGACCGGATGCTTCGGCACATCCTGGCCCGGGCAATGACGACGACCTGCCGACGGACGGTAACAATGCAGAGCGATCATGGAATTCCGGCTCCTCGGACCGATTGAGCTCTGGTCGGCCGGCCGGCGACAGGACCTCGGGCGCGCCCGGGCGCGATCCATTCTGGCCATGCTGCTGCTCACGCCGCGGGCGCTGGTCCCGGTCGAGACCCTGATTGACCGGTTGTGGGACACCGAGCCTCCGGCCAAAGCCCGGGAAAGCCTTTCCGTCTACGTGGCGCGGCTCCGGGCCTCGCTTCGCCAGGCGGTCGGTGATGACCTGCGCCTGCTGGGCCGGGCCCAGGGCTACACGCTCGAAGTCGACCCCGAGACCGTCGACGTCTTCCAGTTCCGCCGGTTGCGGCGGCAGGCCGACACCCTCGCGGCCAGCGGTGACTACGAGCCGGCGGCGGCGATGCTGCGCGAGGCCGACGGGCTCTGGCGTGGCCAGGCCCTGGCCGGGGTGCCCGGCGACTGGGCCGCGCGGATGCGCAACGCGCTCGAGGAGGAACGGCGGGCCGCCCTGGTCGAGCGGGTCGGCTGCGAACTGGAGCTCGGTCAGCACACCGATCTGGTCGGCGAGCTGTCGCAGTTGCTGGTGCAGTACCCGGCCGACGAAACCCTGGTCGGCCACCAGATGACCGCCCTGTGCCGGAGTGGCCGGCCGGCCGATGCACTGGCCCTGTACCGGGAAACCCGCCGCCGCCTGATCGAGGAGCAGGGCGCCGAGCCGGGGCCCGCCCTGTCCGACCTGCACCAGCGCATCCTGGGCCGCGATCCCGAACTGGCCGTCCGGCCGTCCGGCCGGCGCCCGGCCCAGGCGGCCCCCCCGGACACCCTGCCCCCGGTGACGGCGGAGTTCGTGGGCCGCGACCGGGAACTCGCCGCCCTCGTCGGGGGCGGTCACCCGGGCGTCGCCATCATCAAGGGCATGCCCGGCGTGGGCAAGACCACGCTGGCCGTCCGCGCGGCCCGGCTGGCCGCCGACCAGTACCCGGACGGGACGATCTTCCTCAACCTGCACTCGCACGACCCGGGCCGCCCGCCGCTCGACCCGGCCGAGGCTCTGTACCAGCTGCTCCAGATGCTGTCCGTGCCCGCCGCGCAGATACCGGAGACGGTCGGCGAGCGTACCTCGCTCTGGCGCGCCCACCTGGGACGGCGCCGCGCGGTGGTGATTCTGGACGACGCCGCCGGGCACGACCAGATCAGCCCCCTGCTGCCGTCGACCAGCCGGTGCCTGATCCTGGTCACCACCCGGCGCCGGCTGCCCGCGCCGGACCGGGCCCGGTCGCTGACCCTCGACGTACTGCCGGCCGACGAGGCGGTGGCGCTGTTCCGCCGGATCAGCGGCGAGAGCCGGGCCGACGAGAACCGGATCGCGGCCGCCGTCGAACGGTGCGGCCGGCTGCCGCTGGCCATCCAGCTCACCGCGGGCCGCATCGCCCAGCACGGTCTGCCCGGCCCGCATGACCTGCCGGATCTGCCCGACCTGCCGCCGCTGCCGAGCCTGCCCGGGAACGAGCCGAACGCGGCCGCCCCCGAGGTGACCGCCGCCTTCGACCTCTGCTACCGGGCGCTGGAGCCCGATCACCAGCAGCTCTTCCGCAGGCTGAGCGTCAGCCCGTGTGCCACCTTCACCCTGCCGGTCATGGCCGCCCTGGGCGACTGCACCCAGGCTGAGGCCGAGAAGGCCCTGGGCGCGCTGCTCGACTACCACCTGCTCACGTCGGCCCCGGGCGGGCTGCACCGCTTCCACGACCTCATTCGCGGCTACGCGGTCACGCTGGCCGGGCACGACGACCCTCCGGCCGAGCGGCGCGAGGCCGTCAGCCGGCTCCTCGACTACTACCTGCAGGCCACGGATCAGGCCGACCGCGTGCTCTACCCGTTCCGGCGCCGGATGGTGGGCCCGTCCGGCCTGCTCCCGGCCGGGCCGTCGCCGCTGACGACGGCGGACGACGCCACCAGCTGGCTGGAGTCCGAGTGGCGCAACATCCTGGAGGTCGCGCGCTACGCGGACCGGCATGACTGGAAGCCCCAGGCGGCCGACCTGATCGACCGGCTGGCCGACTTTCTGGAGATCTCGACCTACTGGAGCGAAGCGACCGCGGCCCACGCCCTGGCCCTGCAGGCCAGCCGGGAGACCGCCGATCCAGCCCGAGTCGCCCGGGCCGCCTTGGCCCTCAGCACGATGCGCTACCTGACCGGAGAGGCCGAGGCGTCGATTTCCCTGGCCGAGGAGGCCGCGGCGATCTACCGGGCGCACGGCGACCGGCCCGGCGAGGCCCGGGCCCTCGATCAGGTGGGCGTGGCCCACTTCCGCACCGGCCGCTGGCGCGAGGCGGTCGCCTGCTTCTCCGAGGCCCGGGCCTTGTACCAGTCGGCCGAGGACCTGCAGGGCGTGGCCGAAACCCTGGGCCACTCCGGGGTCTGCGGCTGGCAACTCGGACGGCACGCCGAGGCCGCGGCCCAGATGCAGGAGGCGCTGGCCCTCTACCGCGCGGTCGGCGACCGGCGCGGAGAGATGAAGGTGCTCATCAACCTGGGCCGGGTCCACTTCTTCAGCGGCCTGCACCAGGAAGCGCTCGACGCCTACTCCGAAGCACTGCAGGGGGCCCGCGAGATCGGGAGCGCGCTGGACGAGGCGATCCTCTATCAGAACATCGGCAGCGTCCACCGCGACACCGGCGACCACGGTGAGGCCCTGGCGGCCTACCGCAAGGCCCTGGCCATGTACCGGGAGATCGGCGACCTGCCTGACCAGGCCGAAGCCCTCAACGACATCGGGGCCATCTACGAGAGCGCGGCCTGCTACGACGAGGCCCTGGCCCACCACCAGCGCGCGCACCAGATCGCCGAGGACGTCGGAGACCTGTCCCAGCAGCTGACCGCGTTGCGCATGATGGCCGGCATTCACCGCAAGTCGGGCCGGTACAGCGAGGCCGTCGAGGTCTACGAGACCGCGCTGCAGCTGTCGCGGCAGACCGGCGATCCCTACGAGGAGGGCAAGGTCCTCGAGGGCATGGCCGAGGCGGTGCTGAACACCCACCGGTTCGAGGCCGCGCGGATAACCCTGCGGCAGGCCCTGGACATCTATGAACGCCTTGAGGTGCCCGAGGCCGAGGCGGTCCGCGACCGCCTGCGGACCATGGCCCCTGACTACGTGGCGCGCATCTCCTGACCTGGCCTTATACCGGGTCCAGGGCTCGGCAAGGTAAGCGTCAAGGTCGGGGCAAGACGGCCGACGAGAGTGGTAGTACATAAAGCTGCTACCCAGGAGGCCTTCATGGTGGGGTGGACTCTGCCGGACTCTGGCGCATCTGCTTCCACGGACTACGAATCGGCCGCTGATCAGCTGATGGACCGCGCCGAGCAGTTCATCACCCTGTTCCACGAGGAGAACAACCTCGGGTCGCCCGAGCACCGGATCCGCCAGGTCCGCCGGGAGATCGAGTTCTCCGGCAGCTACTGGCACACGCCGGCCGAGCTGACCTTCGGCGCCCGGGTGGCCTGGCGCAACAGCTCGCGCTGCATCGGGCGGCTGTACTGGCACAGCCTGCGGGTCCGTGACCGCCGCGAGGTGTTCACGGCCAAGGATGTCGCGGCCGAGGCCGTGACCCATCTGCGCGAGGCGACCAACGGCGGCCGGATCCGGCCGATGATCACCGTGTTCGCCCCCGACACCCCGGACGTCCCGGGACCGCGGATCATCAGCTCCCAGCTGGTCCGCTACGCGGGCTACGACATGGTGGGCGGGGGCATCGTGGGCGACCCGTCCAACGCCGCCATCACCCGCATGGCCCGCGACCTCGGCTGGCCGGGCGGCCGGCCGCCCGGCCGGTTCGACCTGCTGCCGCTGCTGGTGCAGGAGGCCGGGGCGCCGGTCACCATGCACGACGTCCCGGCCGACGCCGTGCTCGAGGTGGCCATCGAGCACCCGGACTACCGCTGGTTCGCCAACCTCGGGCTGCGCTGGTACGCGGTCCCGGTCATCAGCGACATGTACCTGGACATCGGCGGTATCCGGTACCCGGCCGCGCCGTTCAACGGCTGGTACATGGGCACCGAGATCGGGTCGCGCAACTTCGGTGACATCGGCCGCTACGACGAGCTGCGGGAGATCGCCGCCCACATGGGCCTGTCCACCGCCACCGACCGGACGCTGTGGAAGGACCGGGCCCTGACCGAGCTCAACGTCGCGGTCCTGCATTCGTTCGACGCCGCCGGGGCCGCCATCACCGACCACCACACCGAATCGGTGCGTTTCCTCCAGCACCTGGACCGGGAAGAACGGCACGGCCGGGGCTGCCCGGTCGACTGGTCCTGGATCGTGCCGCCCGCGGCGTCCTCGGCGACCCCGGTCTTCCATCGCTACTACCGCGACTACGACCAGTCGCCGAACTTCTACCGCCACCCGGCTCCGGGCCTGGCCGCCGACGACACGCAGGCCCCGCCGCCCGAGGTCGCCGAGGTCGACGAGGTCCCGGCCGAGCAGGCGCTGCGAACCCAGGGCGTCCTGGTCCAGGCGTCGCTGGTGCCGGTACCGCCCGCGCAGGCCCCGCCCGCGCAGGCGCCGCTCGTGCCGGCTCAGGCCAGCCTGCGCGAGTTGCCGCAGCCCGTGGCGGAGCCGGTCGCGCTGTGCCCCCATCGGGCCGGGGACCATGTCCCGCACCTCCGGATGATTGGGGAACAGGTCGAGGTGGTGAGCGAGCAAAGTTCGTGAGTTGCTGTGCAAGTCTCATGCAACTTGCACCTTGGAGACATCCGTCAGTTGACGTATGTCGGAAGCAACTTGCCGCGACCGTAAGGCTGTGACCAGCGCACGCTTGTGACCTGCCCCGTGCCTCATCGCCCCTGGTTGGTGGCCGGCGAAACATCCGTCAGTTGACGTATATAGGTCCAAGGCCACCGATCGCTCGGGCGACTTCTGCCACTATGGCGACCAGTAACCGGTTAGACCGTTTGCGTAACCTTCGCGCGGAGCCGGCTGGAAAGGGTCGCCGTGAGCACTACCCCGGGACGCCAGGCCACCTTCCGCGACGTGTTCGCCGTCCATGAGTTCCGGGCCCTCTGGGCCTCTCAGCTCCTGTCCGAGCTGGGAGACCGGCTCACGCTGGTCGCGCTGACCCTGCTGATCTACCACCGGACCGGCTCCCCGCTGCTGGCCGCGCTGACCTACGCGGCCGGCTCTCTCCCGTGGGTGGCCGGCAGCCTGCTCTTCTCCGGTCTCGGGGACCGGATGCCGCGCCGGCAGGTGATGATCGCCTGCGACGTGATCCGGGCCGGGATGGTGGCGGTGATGCTGCTCCCGGGCATGCCGATCACCGTTTTGGTCGGCCTGCTCTACCTGACCACAATGGCCCAGGCGCCGTTCGAAGCGGCCCGGTCCGCGGTCCTGCCCGACGTGCTGCGGGACGAGCGCTACGCCCTGGCCGCCACGGTCATGCAGACCAGTTTCCGGGTCGCGCTGGTGGCGGGCGCGGCGGTGGGCGGGGTGGCGGTCGCCTTCCTGGGGGCCCGGCCCGCCCTCGGCCTGGACGCGGCCACGTTCGTCGCCTCGGCGGTGCTGATCCGCTTCGGCACCAAGGCCCGGCCCGCTCCGGCCCGGGTCGACCAGCACGCGCTGCGGCAGCTGGGGGAGGGGGTCCGGCTGCTGGTCGGCGACAAGACCATCCGCACGGTGATGATGCTCGGCTGGCTGATCGCGCTGTACTCGATCCCGGAAGGTATCGCGGCCCCGTACGCGGCCCGCCTGTCCGGCGGCCCGATAGCAGCCGGGCTGATCGTGGCGTCCGGCCAGGTCGGCGCGGTCCTGGTCGCCCCGCTGTTCGCCCGCAAGATCGGCCCCCGGCTCCGGCTGCGCTGGATGGGGCCGATGGCCGCCTGTACCTGCGCGGTCCTGCTGCTGACCGCGTTCCAGCCGGGCCTGGTCGCCTCGATGGTCATCTTCGGCCTGTCCGGGACCTTCGCCATCTACCAGATCGCCGCCAACACCGCCTTCGTCGAGTGTGTGCCCAACGAACGCCGGTCGCAGGCGTTCGGCCTGGCCAGCATGGGCACGGTGGCCAGCCAGGGCGGCGCCCTCCTGGTGGCCGGCGCCGCCGCCGAGATCATGCCCCCGTCCCTGGTCATCGCGGTCAGCGGTGGTCTCGGCGCGCTGCTGGCCGGGTTCCTGGCCCTCCGCTGGCGCCACATGTCGACCGCCCTCGGGCAGATGTCGACCGCCCTCGGCCACCCCCAGGTTGCGGCCAGCAGCGAGACCCCGGCCGTCCGGCCCGAAACCCGAGCCCCCCGCCTGGCGCACGCTCTTCCGGCCAGCCGCTGCCGCCTCCAGCCCGCCCGTCGCCCCGCGCACCCCGCGCCGGCCCCGATCGCCCACCTGACCTGCAGCCGCGCCAGCGCCCCGGCCCCCGCCCGCCGCGACCACGCCGTCCGCCTCTTAACCCACCCCCACGACCTCCGCTCCCTGACCGCCGCCGGCCCCGCCAACGCTCAGCCCTCGTAGTGATACCGAGCCTGGATGATGATCAACTCGTCCTCGGTGACGCCGTAGACGAGGCGGTGTTCGTCGTCGATGCGACGGGACCAGAAGCCGGACAGATTCCGGCGTAGCGGCTCCGGCTTACCGGTGCCCTCGAACGGGGTGCGCCGCGCTTCCTCAATGAGCCGGACAAGTCGGCGCAGCATTTTCTTGTCGGCGGTGGCCCAGTAGGTGAAGTCTTCCCAGGCTTGCGGGTGGAAGACGATGTTCCTCAAGCCGGGTCATCCTCGTCGGCCGCGATTTGGAGCTCTTCCATGGTCTTGGTCAGCAGCGCCCGTCCCTGCCGCACGTCGTCGGCGGCGGCCATGAGACGGGCCGCGTTGGCGGGCGCGCGCAGCAGGTAGTCGGTCTCCTCCATCGACTCGTAGTCCTCGGCCGCAACGAGATAGGCCCGGCCGTTATTGGAGACGATCTCGACGGGAGCCCGGTCGTCGTTGACCTGCTTGATCAACGGGAACAGCTTCTTACGCGCTTCGCTCGCGGTAATGGCCACCGGAACTCCTCTCATCGGTACAACACCATGGTACCAGTTTATTGGTACAAGGACGTGGTACCACGGTCAGCACTCAGGTCGTCTGGGCGGCCACGCCGCCCTGACGGTCCACGGCCCGCGTCGTCGTGCCGAGGCTGTGACCAGGACGGTCACGACTTGTTCAGCTCGTGTTCGCTGAGTGCTGGCTTACACCACGACTGCGTGGCGAATCCTCCAGTTTGGCGCTGTGCGCTTCTGTCGCTTTGAGCTGCTACGACCTGGAGGTCACCTCGATGTCTGACCTGTCCCGCCGGGG
>DASXJM010000791.1:0-2484 GCA_036497405.1 Streptosporangiaceae bacterium
CTGGCAGCCGGCCCGGCCGGTGCCGCTGACCGAGGTGGCCATCGACTGGCGGCCCGACCAGCCGGGCCCGGTCGTCGACCCGGTCCGGCCGGAGGGGTCGGACCGGGTGCGGCCGCTGCGCGACGACGGGACCCGGTTCGGTTCCTACGCCGAGGCCCTGGCCGCCCTGCGCCCGCCCCGGCTGCTGGCCAACCGGACCTGCTACCGCATCCTGGACGCCCAGGCCAGGGGCGGTCCCGGCGACGGGCACCCCGCACAACTGACCTTCGGTAAAAATCGATACTTCGACCTGATCAACACCAGCGAGGCCGTCGCCCACGAGGTGGCACGTCGGGTCCTGATCCAGCCGGGAGCCCGGCTCACCCGGGCCGACCTCCCGCTGCGCACCGCGATCGGCGACCCGCTCGACCTGTACCGGCGCTCGGCTCCGACCGGGATCTGCACACTGATCCTGCGCCGCGACCGGGACGCGGGCACGGCCCAGATGTTCCTGCACTGGCGGGATCCGGCCAGCGTGGCCGTGAACGGCGGCCTGTACCAGGTGGCCCCGGCGGGGATGTTCCAGCCGTCGCACGAGGCCGACTGGAACGTGGTCAACGACCTCGGCCTGTGGCGGGCCATCGCCCGCGAGGTCACCGAGGAACTGCTCGGCACCAGCGAGGACTACGGCAGCGGCCGGGCCCCCATCGACTACGACCGCTGGCCGTTCTTCGCGGCCCTGACCGCGGCCCAGCAGGCCGGCACGCTGCACGGATACTGGCTCGGGGTGGGCGTGGACCCGCTCACGCTGGACGTGGACCTGCTCACGGCGCTGGTGTTCGACGCGCCGTTCTTCGACGCGGAGTTCGGCGGCCTGGTCGCGGCCAACGACGAGGGCTACCTGCTCCAGGGCCACGACCCGTCCGACGTCGGCCTGGAGTTCACGGCCGGGAGCGTGCAGCGGTTCGCCGGGACCGAGGCCATGCAGCCCGCGGGCGCGGCCGTGCTCGCCCTGGCCTGGCAGCACCGCGAGGCCCTGCTCGGCACCTGAGAGCCGGGCACCCGCCCCCCGGGCACCCGCCCCCCGGGCACCCGCGCCCCGGGCACCCGCCCGCCGGGGTCAGACTGGAGGTATGGCGAACCGGCTCAAGGACGCGACCAGCCCGTACCTGCTTCAGCACGCGGACAATCCGGTCGACTGGTGGCCCTGGTCCGACGAAGCCTTTGCCGAGGCCAAACGCCGGGACGTGCCGGTGCTGCTCTCGGTCGGCTACGCCGCCTGCCACTGGTGCCACGTGATGGCCCACGAGTCGTTCGAGGACCCGGGCACCGCCACCCTGATGAACGAGCGGCTGGTGTCGATCAAGGTCGACCGCGAGGAACGGCCCGACGTGGACGACGTCTACATGACCGCCACCCAGGCCATGACCGGCCAGGGCGGCTGGCCGATGACCGTGTTCATGACCCCGGACCGGGAGCCGTTCTACTGCGGGACCTACTTCCCGCGGGCGAACTTCCACCGGCTCATCGACGCCGTCACCAGCGCCTGGACCAACGAGCGTGACCAGGTGCAGGAGCAGGCGGCCCAGATCGCGGGCACGTTGGCCCGGAACGCCTCGGCCACCGCGCAGTCGTTGCGGGACAACGCCGGCCCGCTGGCCGCACTGAAGGACCTGGAACCGGCCGCCGCCGATCAGGCCCTGGACGACGTCACCCGCGGGGCCGTGACCGGGCTGGCCGCCGACTTCGACCCGGACCACGCGGGCTTCGGCCGGGCGCCGAAGTTCCCGCCGTCCATGGTGCTCGAGTTCCTGCTCCGCCACTTCGAGCGGACCGGGGACCCCCAGGCCCGCCAGCTGGCCGAGCCCACGCTGGAGGCCATGGCCCGGGGCGGGATGTACGACCAGCTCGGCGGCGGCTTCGCCCGGTACTCGGTGGACGCGGGCTGGGTCGTGCCGCACTTCGAGAAGATGCTGTATGACAACGCCCTGCTGGCCCGGGTCTACGCCCACCTGTGGCGCCGGACCGGCTCCGCGCTGGCCCGCCGGGTCGCCGAGGAAACCTGCGACTGGATGCTGCGCGAGCTCCGTACGCCCGAGGGTGGCCTGGCCGCCTCGCTGGACGCCGACAGCGAGGGCGAGGAGGGCAAGTTCTACGTCTGGCGGCCCGACGAGCTGCGGGCCGTCCTCGGCCCTGAGGACGGCGAGTTCGCGGCCGCCGCGTTCTCCGTGACCGAGGAGGGCACGTTCGAGCACGGCGCCTCGGTCCTCCAGCGCCTGACCGAGCCCGCTGACCCGGAGCGCCTCACCCGGGTCAGCGACGCCCTGCTGGCCGCGCGCGGCACCCGCGTCCGCCCGGGTCGCGACGACAAGGTGGTCGCCGCCTGGAACGGGATGGCCATCTCGGCGCTGGCCGAGTGCGGCCTGCTGCTGGCCCGCCCCGACCTCACCGCCGCCGCCCGCGACGCGGCCAGCCTGCTGGCCAGCCTGCACCGGTCCGGCGGCC
>DASXJM010000792.1:0-3075 GCA_036497405.1 Streptosporangiaceae bacterium
GCAGCGGGTCCGGCTGCACCCCACGATCACCGTGGTGGCGGTGGAGAAGGACGGCCGGTTCGAGACCATGCGGACGCTGGCCCCGCCCGCGGGCCGCGGCTGGGAGTACCTGCAGGGCACCGGCTGGGACTTCGAGTCCGAGCTGGACCAGCTGCCCGTCTATCTGGCCGAGAAGCTGGCCGCGCCCACCGTCGAGCCCGGCCGCTACGACCTGGTCGTCGACCCGTCGAACCTGTGGCTGACCATCCACGAGTCGATCGGCCACGCCACCGAGCTGGACCGGGCCCTCGGCTACGAGGCGGCCTACGCGGGCACCTCGTTCGCCACTCCCGACCAGCTGGGCACGTTGCAGTACGGATCGGCGCCCATGCACGTGGTTGGTGACCGGACCACCGAGCACGGGCTGGCCACCGTGGGCTACGACGACGAAGGCGTGGCCGGCCAGTCCTGGGACCTGATCACCGGCGGTGTGCTGTCCGGCTATCAGCTCGACCGCCGGATGGCCGCGCTGCGGGGCCTGGGGCGGTCCAACGGCTGCGCGTTCGCGGACTCCCCCGGGCACATGCCGCTGCAGCGGATGGCCAATGTTTCGCTGCAGCCGGCCGCGGACGGCCCGTCCACCGACGAGCTCATCGCCGGCGTGGAAGACGGCATCTACATCGCCGGCGACAAGAGCTGGTCGATCGACATGCAGCGGTACAACTTCCAGTTCACCGGGCAGCGGTTCTACAAGATCTCCCACGGCCGGCTGGCGGGCCAGCTCCGCGACGTGGCCTACCAGGCCACTACCACCGACTTCTGGAACTCGATGGAGGCGGTGGGCGGACCGCAGACCTGGGTGCTGGGCGGCGCGTTCAACTGCGGCAAGGGCCAGCCGGGCCAGGTGGCCCCGGTCAGCCACGGCGCCCCGTCGGTGCTGATGCGCGGTATCCGGATACTCAACACGGCCGAGGAGGCTGCCTGATGAGCGACCTGGCTGGAGCCGGGGGGTTGGCGCGGCCGCAGGACATGGTGGAGCGCGCGCTGTCGCTCTCGAAGGCCGACGACTGCATCGTCATCGCCGACGAGACCTCGACCGCGAACCTGCGCTGGGCCGGCAACACGCTGACCACCAACGGCGTGGCCCGGTCCCGGCAGCTGACCGTCATCGCCATCGACCGGCGCGGCCAGGGCGCCGCCACCGGGATCGTTTCCCGGGCCGGGGTCCGCGAGGACGAGATCGAGGCCGTGGTCCGCGCGGCCGAGCAGGAAGCCGCGGCCGGCTCGGCCGCCGAGGACGCCGCCCCGCTGATCGGGCCGGGCGAGACCGGGGCCGACGCGGGGTCGGTGGTCGGCTCGCCATCCGGCCCGGGCTGGGCCGACGCGCCCGAGCGGACCGGCATCGGCGTGCTGGCCGGCTTCGCGGCCCAGCTGGGGGCGGCGCTGCGCGCGGCCGGCCCGGGCGGCCAGAAGCTCTACGGCTTTGCCGAGCACGAGCTGACCTCGACGTTCCTGGGCAGTTCGGCCGGGCTGCGGCTGCGCCACGACCAGCCCACCGGCAAGGTCGAGCTGAACGCCAAGTCGGCCGACCTGTCCCGGTCCGCGTGGGCGGGCGAGGCCACCCGCGACTTCACCGACGTGGACGTGGCCGCCCTGGCCGCCGGGCTGACCGAACGCCTGGAGTGGGCGCGCCGCAAGGTGGAGCTGCCCGCGGGCCGGTACGAGACCCTGCTGCCGCCCACGGCCACCTCGGACCTGCTGACCTACCTGTACTGGTCGGCCGGGGCCAGGGACGCCCAGGAAGGCCGCTCCGTGTTCAGCAAGCCCGGCGGCGGCACCCGGGTCGGCGAGTCGCTGTCCAGCCAGCCGGTGACCTTGCGCAGCGATCCGTATGCGCCGGGAATCTCCTGCACCCCGTTCCTGGTCGCGCACGCGTCCAGCCGCGGCTCGTCGGTGTTCGACAACGGCCTGCCGCTGGGGCCGACCGACTGGATCCGGCGCGGCGAGCTGTCGGCGCTGACCCAGACCCGGTACTCCTCCCGGCTGACCGGGCTGCCGGTCACGCCCGCCATCGACAACCTCATCTTCGAGACCGCGGCCCCGCAGACGCCCACCCTGGCCGAGATGATCGCCAGCACCGAACGCGGCCTGCTGCTGACCTGCCTGTGGTACATCCGGGAGGTCGACCCGCAGACCCTGCTGCTCACCGGCCTGACCCGCGACGGCGTGTACCTGGTGGAGAACGGCGAGGTCGCCGGGGCGGTCAACAACTTCCGGTTCAACGAAAGCCCGGTCGCCATGCTGAGCCGCCTGGCCGAGGTCGGGGCCAGTGTCCCCACCCTGCCCCGCGAGTGGGGTGACTACTTCAACCGCGTGGTGATGCCGCCCGTCCGGGTCGAGGGCTTCAACATGTCGTCGGTCAGCCAGGCCAGCTGACGCTTCGCTCACAGCGCACCGGCTGAGCTGCCCTGCGTTGTTGTGCGCTGCGGCGAAGGAATACCGTGGAGGCATGAGGATCGGCCGCCGGAACGACCAGAACGTCCAGCTTGTCACCCAAGCTCGGCGTTCGATGTCGGAGGACATCTCCTACCGGCAGCGCCGGTACCTCATCATGATGGCCTTCCGGGCGATCTGCTTCGGCCTCACGATTCTCCTGTTCATCAACCACCTGGGGTGGGTGGCGGCGATACCAGCCGTCTTTGCGATCTTCGTCCCATACGTGGCCGTCGTTTTCGCAAACGGCGGTCGCGAGCCTGACAACGTTCGCGGATTCATGGAGTATCGGCCAAATCTTCCAGAACGGCGGATCCCGCCTAGTCAGACCGGTTCTCAGCCGGGTTCAGGAACTGGTCAGCAAGGTTCCAGCGACCCGTCGGCGCATACTTAACGCACGGGGCCGGTGAACACGGTCCGCACTGACCCGAGATGCGCTCGTAATTGGGTCTTGACACATACGGGGGGGTTTCCGTGTAGCATTCATATCGGTGCTCTGGTCCCCCGTCGGGGCACCGAGCCGGCGTTCCGGGCCCCCGTCGGAACGCCGATGAATGCGACGCCGGGTGGTTTGCCCCCGTAGCCACCCGGCGTCGCTCCATG
>DASXJM010000793.1:0-2655 GCA_036497405.1 Streptosporangiaceae bacterium
CGGCGGCGGAGATCCGCTCCGCCCACGACCACCAGTACCACCAGTCGCCGTCGCTGCCGGAGCCGGCGTAGATGTGCTCTTCGAGCGCGCGGGCCTCGGGGTTGACCACGTACAGGCTGGGAACCCGGCCCGGCGGCAGCACCAGGCGCACCTGCAGGCCACGGCGGGCGAGTTCGTCGCCCAGTTTTTCGAGGTATTCCAGCTGCACGTCGGCTGCCTCACGCATCCGCTGAGCTTCCACCGTCATCACTTTGTTACTCCCGGTATACATAGTGCTGCTGAGCGTGTCAGCGTCTTCCAGCATGCCGCCGGGACCGGTGGCCCGCACGTGGATCGGGAAATTTGGGCGACTTCAGCCGCCCGCCAGGGCGTCCGGGAGCGGCTCGGCGTGCAGCACGGTGAGCCGGGAGACGGCCCGGGTCAGCGCCACGTACAGCCGCGGCAGGCCGCGGGCTTCCGCGCCGGCGATGGCGGCGGGCTCGACCACGATCACGTGGTCGAACTCCAGTCCCTTGGCCAGCGTGACCGGGACCAGGGTCAGGCCGCCCGGGTCCCCCTCGTCGTCGCCGCCCAGGGTCCCGTGCCGCACCTGCCGGGCGGTCAGGGCCTGAGACAGGCCGGGGATCTGCTGGTCGGCGGCGATCACGGCCACTGACCCGGGCTCGGCGGCGGCGCCGGCGCAGACCACGGCCAGCCGGTCGCCCAGGCCGCCGGGGGCGACGGCCTCGATGTCGAGCGCGCCCGGGTCCTCGCGCAGCGACACCGCGGGCGACAGGCCGGGCGCGATCCGGCCCAGCAGCCGGCTGGCGTAGTCGAGGATCTGCCGGGGCACCCGGTAGCCGGTGCGCAGCACGCGCAGGTCGGCGGCGGGCTTGCCCAGGTGCGTGAGCAGGTCGTCCCAGGTCGTGGTGGCCCACGGGGTGGTGCCCTGGGCCAGGTCGCCGAGCACGGTGGCGGCCCCGGTCGAGCAGCGGCGGCCGATGGCCCGGCACTCCATCGGGGACAGGTCCTGGGCCTCGTCCACCACCACGTGGCTGAGGCTGGGGGTGCGCTCGATCAGGTCCCGGGCCTCGTCGATCAGCACCACGTCCGCCGGTGACCAGCGGGCCGACCCGGGGCCCCGCGGCGGTTTCTCCCAGACGATGGCCTGCTGCTCGGCTTCGTCCAGCACCCCGGCGGCGGCCGCGGCCAGCGCGTCCGCGTCGCTGAGCAGCCCGAACACCAGCCGGACCGGGTCCACCTTGGGCCAGATGGCGTCGACCGCGGACCGCACCGGGCGGGTGCGCCGCACGGCGTCGTGGGTTCGGTCGTCGCAGGACTCCCCGGCCGCCTCCATCTGGCTCAGGATCACGTGCGCGATCCGGTGCTCGAGCAGGTCCCGGCCCGCGCCGTAGCGCAGGCCGCGGTCGCGCAGCTCGGCGGCCAGGGCGGACAGCTCACGGGCCGAAACCCGCCAGCGGCGGGCACCCCGGGCCAGCACCAGCGACTCCGGCGGCTCGGCCAGCCGGGACCAGACCGCGCGCCGCAGCACCTCGGCCATCCGGGCGTCGCCCTTGACCCGGCCCGCGGCCAGGCCGTCCTGGCCCCGGACCGGCCCGGCCTTGGCCAGCCCGCTGGCGGCCAGCTCGGTGACGGTCAGCTGGCCGACGTCGATCTCGCCCAGTGCGGGCAGCACGTTGCGGATGTAGCCCAGGAAGGCGCGGTTCGGCCCGATGACCAGGACCCCGCGGCGGGCGACCCGCTCCTTGTAGGCGTAGAGCAGGTAGGCGACCCGGTGCAGGCCCACGGCGGTCTTGCCGGTCCCGGGCGCGCCCTGGACGCACACGGTCTGGCCCACGTCGGCCCGGACGATGTCGTCCTGATCGGGCTGGATGGTGGCCACGATGTCGCGCATGGGCCCGGACCGGGGCCGTTCGATCTCGTTGATCAGGATGCGGCTGACCGGCTCGCCCGCGGGCCCGGGCTCGGCGCCGGCCGCCGTGAACCGCTCGTCCTCGAAGGCGGTCAGGTCGCCGCCGGCGAAGCCGAACCGGCGGCGCCGGTCCAGGCCCATGGGCTCGGCCCGGCTGGCCCGGTAGAACGGCCGCGACACCGGGGCCCGCCAGTCGATCACGACCGGGGTCCCGGCCGGGTCGTGC
Organism: Streptosporangiaceae bacterium; assembly: GCA_036497405.1. Lineage (GTDB taxonomy): Bacteria > Actinomycetota > Actinomycetes > Streptosporangiales > Streptosporangiaceae > Bog-532. Next base: position 2,139 of record DASXJM010000793.1, read on the forward strand.
ACGTGGCGGCGTCCGATGTGGAAGCTCTCCCCGGCCGCGTAGTCCAGGCGGCCGAAGAACAACGGGGTGTCGGGCAGGTCCTTCAGGGCCTCGGCCCGGTGGTACAGCTCGGCCTTGAGGTACTGCTCGGACACCGGGTCGCCGCCCAGCGCCTCCAGGGCGAGCACGTCGTCCCGCATGAGCTGGAGGAACTTGCGGGATTCGAGCAGGTAGGCGCGCTCGGTGTCGAGGATGTCGGCGGACGGATCGGTATCGGGGGGCTCCCCCTCCGCCGGGCGGACCGCGGGCATGACGGCATCTCCTTCCGGAGCGGGGTGAACGGGGCGCAGAGTGCGAGAACTTACCAGCCCGTCCGGGCCGCGTCACCTGAATTTCCGGGGCCCGGGCCGGGGACTCATGTTGCACAGAGTTGACACATCGTCACATCCCGTCGCCCTATGATGCTCTCTACATTCATTCGGTTACATGCAGTGATAAGTCGGGGGTGGCGGTGGGGTCAGGAGTGGTCTGGGCCCGG
>DASXJM010000794.1:0-4473 GCA_036497405.1 Streptosporangiaceae bacterium
CCGGCCGCCCTGCGCGCGGCCGACTCGCCGGTCTACCTGCCCGCCGACCCGTCCGCCGCCGCCGAGGAGATCCAGCGCCGCCGCGAGGAAATGGGCTTCTCCTACTTCATCTTCGGCGCCGCCTTCGCCGACCAGCTCGCCCCCGTCGTCGCCCAGCTGTCCGGCCACTAAGGGCGCCCGCCGTCAGTGCGCGGGGTGGCCCAGGTCGGGGTCGTCGGGGACGGGGAGGTTGTGCTGGCGCAGCCGGGCGATGCGGATGTCGTCGGCGTAGACGGTGACGATGAAGACGCTGCCCACGATGGCCAGGAGCGGGACCATCAGGCGCAGCCAGAGCGGGCCGGGCAGCACGGCCAGGACGCAGCAGATGGGGATCATCACCGTGAGGTGACGGAGCACGGTGCGACCGCGCCAGCCGGCGTCGATCAGCTCGTGGCGCACCCATTCCCGGTTGGCGGGCGGCAGGCGGAAGCCGATGGCGAACTTGAGCTTGCCGCCCAGGCCCGGGTCACCCGGAATCCGGGGCGGCCGCCGGGCCGGGCGCGCGGGGCGCGCGGGAGGCACGAACCGTCAGTCCTCGATGCGGCAGATCACGGTGCCCGAGGTCACGGTCTGCCCGACCTCGACGGCCAGGCCGGCCACGGTCCCGTCCTTGTGCGCGGTCAACGGCTGCTCCATCTTCATGGCTTCGAGCACGACCACGGGGTCGCCGGTCGACACCGTCTGGCCGTCGGCGGCGATGATCTTGATGATGGTGCCCTGCATGGGGGTGGCCAGCTCGTCGCCGCCACCGGCCGGGGCGGTGTGCTTGCCGCGACGGCCGCCACCGCGACGCCGTTCCGGGGCCTCGGCCGCGGGGCCGGCCACGGTCAGGTTGCCGGGCACCACCACCTCGACCCGCTTGCCGCCGACCTCGATGATCATGCGCTCGCGCGGCTCGGGCTCTTCGGCCGGGTCGGTGTCCTGCGGTTCCAGGTCCGCGGCGGGAGCGTAGTCGGTTTCGATCCAGCGCGTGTAGACGCTGAACGGCTCGTCGGTGAAGGCCGGGTCGGAGACCACCGCGCGGTGGAACGGCAGCACGGTGGGCATGCCCTCGACCGTGAACTCGGCCAGCGCCCGGCGGGCCCGTTCCAGGGCCTGCTCGCGGGTGGCCCCGGTCACGATCAGCTTGCCGATCAGGGAGTCGAACGCCTGGGGCACGGTCATGCCGGGCTCGTAGCCGAGGTCGAGCCGGACCCCGGGCCCGGACGGCAGCTCCCAGGACCGGATGGTGCCCGGCGCGGGCAGGAAGTTGCGGGCCGGGTCCTCGGCGTTGATGCGGAACTCGATCGAGTGGCCACGAGGCGGCGGGTCGTCGTAGCCGATCGGGTGGCCCTCGGCGATGCGGAACATCTCCCGGACCAGGTCCAGCCCGGTGACCTCCTCGCTGACCGGGTGCTCGACCTGCAGCCGGGTGTTGACCTCGAGGAAGCTGATCGAGCCGTCGCGCGCGACCAGGAACTCGCAGGTGCCGGCGCCCTGGTAGCCGGCCCGGCGCAGGATGGCCTTGGATGAGGAGTACAGCAGGCCGACCTGCTCGCTGGTCAGGAACGGGGCGGGCGCCTCTTCGACCAGCTTCTGATGGCGGCGCTGCAGCGAGCAGTCGCGGGTCGAGACGATGACCACGTTGCCGTGCGCGTCGGCCAGGCACTGGGTCTCCACGTGCCGCGGCTGGTCCAGGTAGCGCTCGACGAAGCACTCGCCCCGCCCGAACGCCGCCACCGCTTCCCGGACCGCCGATTCGTACAGGTCCGGAATCTCCTCCAGGGACCAGGCCACCTTGAGCCCGCGCCCGCCGCCGCCGAACGCGGCCTTGATCGCGATGGGCAGGCCGTGCTCCTCGGCGAAGGCCACCACCTCGTCCGGGCCCGACACCGGGTCGGAGGTGCCCGGCGTGAGCGGGGCTTCGACCTCCAGCGCGATGTGGCGGGCCTGGACCTTGTCGCCGAGCGCCTCGATGGCCTCGGGCGGCGGCCCGATCCAGGTCAGCCCGGCCGCCTGCACGGCCCGGGCGAAGTCGGCGTTCTCGGCCAGGAACCCGTAGCCGGGGTGCACGGCGTCGGCCCCGGCCTCGGACGCGATCTTGACGATCTTCTCGATGTCGAGGTAGGTCTCGGCGGCGGTACTGCCGTCCAGAGCATAGGCCTCGTCGGCCAGCCGGGTGTGCAGGGCGTCAAGGTCCTGCTCGGCATAGATGGCGACGCTGCCCAGCCCGGCGTCCCGGCAGGCCCGGATGACGCGGACCGCGATCTCGCCACGATTCGCGATAAGGACCTTACGCACGACGACCTCTTCTCTCATTCGGCATCCTGGGCGCCCGGAGCATGCCTATCGTCGAATTGGCCCGGGCTGCGACGAAAGCTCCTGGAACGCAAACGTATGGATTCTAGCTTCGCCTTCTGTTCACCGATCTACCCCTACCCGGGCTAATGATCACCAGCGGAGCCGAGACCGATGCGGTCACGATTCGTGTCCACCGGCTGGCTCCCGTTCCCGCTACCCAGAGGACGTTCTAGGATGAACCGGAGCAAATAACCTCATACGCCTCTCGCTACCCGTAGATGTCGCCCGGTGTAGGCCCTTCCTCAACCGAAGCGTGACCTCAGGTACGTAGAGTGAGCGCCACTATCGGTTGCGATGTCGCTCGCCCCTCATCAGACGATGAGCAGCCGTGGATACGCAGGTCACCGGATTCTGGTGACTGTGGGTCGCGAAAAAAATGACGAGCGTCCGCGAGAGAAACCTGCCCGGATGGACAGGTCCGGCTCCGCGTGACGCTGGAAGGAGCCCCGTGCAGCAGTTCATCCCGGGGGGCCGAAGATGAACGTGATCGGTCTCCTGGTCTCGTGTGCGGCGGCCGTGAGCCTGTGGCTGGGTGCGTCCCGCCAGGCGAGCGGGTCGCCACGAGGGTACCGCTGGCTCGCGGGTGCGGCCGTGTTCTGGTTTGCCGGGCTCCTGGCTGACCAGCTGTTCGCTGGCTCCTTCAGCGGGTCAGGCCCGCTGTCCCTGGCCGACGTGGCCCCGCTGCTGGCCATGGGGCCGCTGGTGGTGGGGGTGACCGCGCTGGCCGCCGAGCCGCCCGACGGCGGCTGGCCGGACGGGACCGAGTCACCGATCACCGCCGACGGCGCGGACGCGCGCTCCATCCTGTCGGCCCTGGCCGACGGCTACGTCATGGCCATCGCGCTGCTGGTCATCGGCTGGGTCACGCTGTTCGGGGCGGACTACCGGCACTCCGGCGACGGAGCCGGCACCTTCCTGCTCGGCCTGGTCCACCCGCTGGTGGACGCGGCCGTGCTGGGCATGCTGCTGCCCGCGCTGACCGCGGGCTGGCGCCGGGTCGGCCTGCCGTACCTGGCCGTGCTCACGATCGGCGTGGGCGACGCGCTCGGCGTGGGGTCCCGGCTGGCGTCCGGGCACCCGTCCGGGGCCCAGCAGGTGACCCAGATCCTGGCTTTCGTTCTGCTCGGGCTCACCCCCTGGATCTCGCGGGCCCACGTACCCGAGATGCGGCGGCTGCCGCGCACCATCCCCGGTTCTGGCCGGATCGTCGGCTCGGGCCGGGCCACCGTGGTGGCCGCCCTGGCCGTGGCCGTGGCCACCCTGGTCGTGCTGGTCCGGGAGGTCATGGGCAACCCGGACTCGGCACTGGCGGTGGCGGTGGCCAGCCGCCCGGCGGGCCTGGCCGTGATCCTGGCCGGCGGTGCCGCCCTGCTGGTCCTGGTGGCCCGGGTGCTGGTGCTGATCTGGGAGACCAGCACCGTGCTGCGGGTCTGGCGGGACTCCAGCGGCAGCCTGCGCGAACTGGCCGACCGGACCAGCGACGTGGTCCTGGTCGCCGACCTGAACGGGCGGATCAGCTACGCCAGCCCGGCCGTGAGCGACTTCGGCTACGACCCGGACGAGCTGGCCGGAATGGCCCTGCCCGAACTGGTCCACCCCGAAGACCTGCTGGTGGCCATGCGGGCCACCCGGGCCGCGCTCGGCCAGCCCGCCGACGACGCGGACGACGCTGACCGCCCGGACGACGCTGACGACAGTGTGGCCGGGACCGACGCCGAGGTTGCGGAGGCCGCGGACGAGCCGCCCGCGGACCAGGCGGGCGGCCCGGGGCCGGGGCCGCTCCCGGGCGAGGTCAGCAGCCGGTTCCCGGTCCGGGTCCGGACCGCCGACGGGACCTGGCGGCACATCGAGGCCACGATCCTGCGCTACAAGGTGCCCGGCGAGACCGACCAGTTGCTGATCACCGCGCGCGACATCAGCGACCAGGTGGCGCTGCGCCAGCAGGTGACCCACCTGACCTTCCACGACGGGCTGACCGGCCTGCCCAACCGCGCCTACCTGGAGGAGCGGTCCCGGGACGGGCTGCGCCGCCGCGGCGACGGCTCCGAGGCCGGCGTGATCTTCCTGGACCTGGACGGATTCACCGCGGTCAAC
>DASXJM010000795.1:0-5465 GCA_036497405.1 Streptosporangiaceae bacterium
TCCTGGGCCATGAACAGGATCGGGATGAGCACCAGCTGGGGCAGGACCATGGCGTAGCCCCACTGGGCGCCGGACTGGGCGGCGGTGATCAGGCAGCCCGCGTCGGTATCGGCCAGCATCACGATCAGGCCTGGCCCCCACACCGCGAGCAGGGTCAGCATCCGCCGCTGAGCCTGCCCAGAGTCCGCGTTTTCAGCTGATACAACGCGGGTGTCCGGGGCGGCCAACAATCCTCCTGGACGACAAAATGAAGGTAAGGCTTACCTAAATACGACGCTCACAGTAGTGGCAACGTTCCCAGGGCTGTCAAGTGCTCCGGGCTTAAGATGGCCGGTGTCTGCCGAACCACTGGTAGTGACGGAGCCAACGGAGGCCGCGTAATGCCATCGGGACCCACGTTCGTGATCGTCGGAGCCTCGCTCGCCGGGGCCAGGGCCGCGGAGGCGCTCCGCACGGAGGGGTTCGAGGGGCAGATCGTCCTCATCGGCCATGAGCCGCACTACCCGTACGAACGGCCCCCGTTGTCCAAGGGCTACCTGCAGGGCAGCGAGGGACGGGACTCGATCTTCGTCCACGAGGAAGGCTGGTACGCCGAGCACGGCGTTGACCTGCGCCTCGGGGCCGGGGTGACCGCGATCAACCGCGAACTGCGCCAGCTCACGCTGAGCACCGGCGAGACCGTCGGCTACGACAAGCTGCTGCTCACCACCGGGGCCACCCCGAGCCTGCTGCCGGTGCCCGGGGCCGGGGCCAACGGCGTTCAGTACCTGCGCTCGGTCGACGACAGCGAGCGGCTGCGCGAGACCCTGGCTGCGGTGTCGAGCGTGGTCATCGTGGGCGCGGGCTGGATCGGTCTCGAGGTGGCCGCGGCCGCGCGCAACGCCGGCGTCGCCGCCACCGTGGTCAGCATGGAGGAGCAGCCGCTGCTGGCCGTGCTCGGCCCCGAGGTGGCGCCCGTCTTCGCCGACCTGCACCGTGAGCACGGCGTCGACCTGCGCCTGGGCACCGAGGTGGACCGGATCCTGGTCAGCGCCGACGCCGCCACCGGGGTCCGGCTGGCTGACGGCACCGAGCTGTCGGCCGACGCGGTGATCGTCGGCATCGGGGTCACCCCCGCCGCCGAACTGGCCGAGGCGGCGGGCCTGGACGTGGACGGCGGGATACTGACCGACGCCGGCCTGCGGACGTCCGATCCCGACATCTACGCGGCCGGTGACGTGGCCCGGGCCTACCATCCGCTGATCGGGACCCGGCTCCGGGTCGAGCACTGGGCCAACGCCCGGCACCAGCCGGTGGCGGCGGCCCGGTCCATGCTGGGCCAGGACGTGGCCTACGACCGGCTGCCGTACTTCTTCTCCGACCAGTACGACCTGGGCATGGAGTACACCGGCTACGTCACCGCCGACGGCTACGACCGCGTGGTCTTCCGCGGCGATGTGGGCAAGCGCGAGTTCGTGGCGTTCTGGATGTCCCACGGCCAGGTCCTGGCGGGCATGAACGTCAACATCTGGGACGTCACCGACGACATCCGCGACCTGATCCGCGACGGCCTCCCGGTCGACCCGGAACGCCTGGCCAACCCGGACATCCCCATCCTCGACACCCGCGCCAAGTCCTGACCGCTTGACGGCGCCTTGGGCCTCGCCGTGGTGGCGAGGCCCAGCGCGACTCGGCTCAGCGTGACTAGCTCAGCGTGACTCAGCGGCCCAGGCGGTGCGCGGTGCGCTCCAGATGTTCGGTCATGATCTTGGACGCGGTGCCCACGTCCCGGCGCCGGACCGCCTGGATGAACTGCTCGTGCTCGCGCGTGCCCAAGCCGCCCATTTCCGGTGCGGCCTCGTGGGCCTGCTGCAGCGACATCAGGATCGGGCCGCGGAACGACTCGACCAGCATCACGACGGCCGGATTGTGCGTGGACTGCGCCACCCGGATGTGGAACTCCAGGGACATGTCCATCGAGTAGTCGCCGGTCGCCAGGGCCGCCTCGGACCGCTGGCAGATCGCCTCCAGCTCGGCCAGGTCCTCTTCGGTGGCCCGTTCGCAGACCAGCGGCACAATGCCGGCCTCGAGGATCATGCGGACCTCGGTCACATCGGCCGCGCTGATCACGGACAGCGTGAGCAGGTCAGCCAGGCCCTCGCCGACCCGATCACTGGACGGCGCGGTCACGAACGCCCCGCCCCGGGCCCCGACCCGGATCTCCACCAGGCCGCTGGACTCCAGCATGCGCAGGGCCTCGCGAACGGTCACCCGGCTCACACCGAAGCGCTCGCACAGGTCGCGTTCTGGCGGCAGCCGGTCGCCCGGCTTGAGCTGACCCTGCCGCATCAGCAGCCGGATCTGGTCGACGATGATCTCAGAAATGCGGCCCACGCTGACCCGGCTGAACAGTCCCGGCTCCGCGGGGGAGGGGACAACCGCTGCCGCCTTGGCCTGGGTGGTCTCCCGTGACCCTGCCATCGGTCAACCTCCTTTTGCCAACGCCGCGGCGTATTACGGAACCGTTGTGGGTCTACCCACAACGCCCTTACCAACGCAGCTAGATCGTTCACTCTACGTTAGGCATTATGGTTCGGCCAAATATCCTGGCCGCGTGCCCCGGGGCCGGGCCGACTCCGGGTTTCACGCGCGTCCGACCGCAAGCGTGACTTGAAATTTCTACTAACTAGGTAGTATCCGGCGCAACCCCCAAATCCGGGGGCCCAATGGTCAGCCCGACGGCCGGGTTGTAATCGTCAGCCGGGCCCGGTCGCTGCCGGCGGCCAGCGCGGCCCGGATCTGAGCCGCCACTTCGTCCGGTGCGGTCCGGATCTGCCGCGGCGTGAAGTGCAGCAACAGCACCCCTCGCGCGACCAGCCGGTCATGCCGGGCCATCGTCCGCTGCCAGTCCCCGGCCGAGTAGTGGTGCGCCTTCGAGTCCACCTCGGCCCCCACGCCCGCCTCCTCCCACCAGGCGTCCACCACGGCGATCAGCGTCTTCCCGACGTACAGCCGCGCATTGAACACCGGCACCGGAATCTTCCCGCGCTGGATCAGCTTCCGCAGATCCCCCTCCGGCGCCGACCTGACCCCCGCCCGTACCTCCCCTAACGCCGCCCGCAACAGCGCCGACCCATGGCGCGGGCCTTGTTCCAGCTCCCTGACCAGCAAGTCGATTGAGCACCGTTGCTGCTGCACCGCCTGCGCTGCCAACGCCCGCACATCCCGCTCCACCGTCAGACTGCGCGCGGCATCGGCCACCGCTCGTTCGGGCCGGGCGTAGCGGACCTCGCCCGCCACATGGACCTCGGGTGGCATCCGGGTGCTCTGCCGCACGCGTACGAACCCGGTGCTCTGCCGTCTGACCTGGGGAGGCACCAGCACGTCGACCGGCCCCGCCTCCGGTACCAGGAAGCCGTGCCGCCGTGCCGCGGCCAGTCCGGTGAGTACGCTCCTGGGCCCGGCGTGGATAAGCGCCGCCATGTCCCGTTGCTCGGCCATGACTGGTCCGGTCAGGGCGACATACACCCCCGGTAGCAGCCGGCGCCACGGCCCGCCGGGCCGGATCCGGTGCTGCACGGCGGCCGGCGTGAGCCCGCACGCGAAGGCTTGGTCTCGCCCGATGATCTGGTGCTGGCGGCGCAGGATGTCCGCCAGGCGCCGTTGGTCGTAGGCGGCGGTCCGGCTCATGACCCCAGGTTCCTACGCCCCTACGACAAATCGCCCCCGAGCCCGGTCGGCCCAACCGCATCAAACGCGCATTCGATGCGATAAGAACCGCTGCAAACGCGCATTCGATGCTGTTGCGCGGCCTGGCCCGCCGGGCCCGCCGCGGGCTTGGGCTCCCGGGACCCGCGCCGGACCGGCCGCAAATGACCATCGGCGCAATTCGCTTGCCAGGCGGCATGTATCTGTTGCAAAATGGTATGACCTTAGTCCGACACGGAAGTCCGCAACAGAAGTCCGTAACGGGAGGAGCCTGGTGACGCACCCGCATAGCACCGCCCCGGAACACGATGTGGACGCGCTCATCGTGGGCGCCGGGCCGGTCGGTCTGTACGCCGCCTACTACGCCGGGTTCCGCGGGCTGTCCGTGGCCGTGCTGGACTCGCTGCCGGAGATCGGCGGCCAGGTGTCGGCGATGTACCCGGAGAAGCTCATCTACGACGTGGCCGGCTTCCCGGCGGTCAAGGGCCGGGACCTGATCACCCGGCTGGCGGACCAGGCCGGCCGGTACGAGCCGCGGTACGTGCTGGGCCAGGAAGCCCGCGGCCTGCACTACGAAAACGGCGCCCCTGTGGTCACCACCTCGGCCGGCGAACGGATCCGGGCCCGCTTCGTCGTGGTCACCGGTGGCATCGGCACGTTCACGCCCCGCCCCCTTCCGGCCCTGGCCGGGTTCGAGGACCGGGGCCTGGCCTACTTCGTCCCCGACCCAGGCCAGTACGCCAGCAAGGACGTGGTCATCGTGGGCGGCGGTGACAGCGCGTTCGACTGGGCGCTCACCCTGTCCCCGGTGGCCCGGTCGGTGACCGTGGTGCACCGCCGGGCCGCCTTCCGGGCCCACGAGGGCCTGGTCCGCCAGGTGCGGGAGCTGCCGGTCTCGGTGGTGACCAACGCCGAGGTCGTGGCCGCCTCGCACCACCAGGGCTGGCTCGACGCCGTCGAAATCCTGGACAAGCGCAGCCGCGAGACGACCCGGCTGACCACCCAGGGGGTCATCGCCGCGCTCGGGTTCACCGCCGACATCAGCGCCCTGCAGTCCTGGGACCTGGAGGTGGCCGACCGCCGGCTGGTGGTCGGCACGTCGATGGCCACCAACCGGGACCGGCTCTACGCCGCCGGCGACATCACCGAGTACCCGGGCAAGGTCCGGCTGATCGCGGTCGGGTTCGGGGAGGCCGCCACCGCGGTCAACAACGCGGTGGCCGCGCTCGACCCCACCGCCAGCCTGTTCCCCGGCCACTCCAGCGACAGCCCCACCGCTTCCAGTGACAGCCCCACCGCCGCGCCCGCGCCCGCCCCCGCCGTCGCCGCCTGACCCCAACGGACCCCCAGGACCACGCCATGCCCTACTTCATCGCCGCCCCGTGCATCGACGTCATGGACAAGTCCTGCATCGAGGAATGCCCGGTCGACTGCATCTACGAAGGCGGCCGCAAGCTCTACATCAACCCAGTCGAGTGCATCGACTGCGGTGCGTGCGAACCGGTGTGCCCCGTCGAGGCCATCACGCAGGACCGCGCGGTCGAAGAGGGTCACGAGGCGTTCGTCGAGGACAACGCACGGTTCTTCGACAAGCCACTACCCGGCCGGGGCGACGCGATCGGCGCTCCCGGCGGAGCCGCGGTGATCGGACCGGTCGGCGCCGACACAGAGCTCGTCGCAGGCTACGAGGACCGCAGCTGACCTGCGGCTCCGATTTCATCGCCGTACCCCGACCACGATCCGGCAACCCACAAGCCGCTCGGCCGACATGACCGGCA
>DASXJM010000796.1:0-17715 GCA_036497405.1 Streptosporangiaceae bacterium
ACCGGCACCGGTACTACCGGGACCGGGTCGACTGGCAGTGGCTCGACCGGGACCGGTTCGGCCGGGACCGGCGGCATCGGGATCGGTGTCTGCGCGCTCAGCTCGGACTGCGGGACTACCACCAGCACCGGCACCACCAGCACCAGCGGTGGGCTCGGCGTCGGTGTCTGCCTGCTAGCCGACTGCGGCACCAGCACCACCGGGACCGGGACCACCGGCCCTGGTTCGACTGGCACCGGCACCACCGGGACCGGTTCAGCCGGGACCGGCGGCATCGGGATCGGCGTCTGCGCGCTGACCTCGGACTGCGGCTCCACCACCGGCACCACCGGGACCACCGGCACCAGCGGTGGGCTCGGCGGGGGTATCTGCCTGCTGGCCGACTGTGGGACCAGCACCACCGGCACTGGCTCCACCGGCGCCGGGACGACCGGGACCGGCGGGATCGGGATCGGGGTCTGTGCCCTGACCTCCGACTGCGGCAGCACCACCGGGACCGGCACCACCGGCACCAGCGGTGGCCTCGGCGTCGGTGTCTGCCTGCTAGCCGACTGCGGCACCGGCACCACCGGGACCGGGACCACCGGGGCCGGCTCGACTGGTAGCGGCGGGATCGGGATCGGCGTTTGCGCGCTGAGCTCGGACTGCGGGACCACCACTAGCACTGGGACCACCGGCACCAGCGGTGGCCTGGGCGTCGGTGTCTGCCTGCTGGCCGACTGCGGCACCAGCACCACCGGGACCGGCTCCACGACCGGGACCGGGACGACCGGTAACGGTGGGGTCGGGATCGGCGTCTGCCTGCTGGCGGACTGCGGGAACGGTGCCACGGGCACGGGGGGTTCGGGGTCCACGGGGGTGGGCGTCGGGCTGTGCGTGCTGGCTACCTGTTCTGGGAATGGGGCTGGCGGCGGGGGCGGGATCACCGTCACCGGGTGTGTGCTGGCCAGCCGCAGTGGCACGACGGGGACCGGCGGGAACCCTGGTACCGGAGGCAACCCCGGGACCGGCGGGAACCCCGGGACCGGCGGGAACCCTGGGACCGGCGGCAACCCGGGCACGGGGGGCAACCCCGGGACCGGCGGGAACCACGGCTGCCCGCCGTACTGCCACCGCCACCACCAGCCCGGCCATGGCGGCAACCCCGGGACCGGGGGAAATCCCGGCACGGGCGGGAACCCTGGTACCGGCGGGAACCCTGGAACTGGGGGCAACCCTGGAACTGGGGGCGGGACCACCACGACCGGCAGCAACAACGGCTGGCGGATGCACTGCTACCAAGGGGAGCACATCTGGTGCTGGTACGGGCCGGGGCACTGGTTCCTGACCAGCCAGCTCCGCTACCACCACAACCGCTGCGGGCATGGTGACCTGGCCGCGGTGGGCAGCCGTCGGCATCATCAGCCCTGCCGAAGCCGTCATCACGAGGCGCCGGTCGCACTGACCGGCCATTACATGGGGCACGGATGGCACCGGTGCGATCACCATCACGCGGTGCGCCCTTCGGATGCCCTCTGAACCAGGGTGGCACCGCGGGCCCTCTCGGGTGGGGGCTGCGCGCCACGAGGAAGGGGGCGCCGTTGGGGCTGATGATTGACCACCCATGAAAACTCCTGTCGGCCCGGCGCGCGGGCGGCGTACTATGCCACGCGCCGGGACGACGGGAGGAACCATGACCGCGGGTAGTGACCAGGCGGGCCAGAATGAGGTCCAACTGGGGCAGGTTCAGGAGACACTGTTCATCCCGCTGGTGGGGCGAGCCGAAGAGTCGAAGAAACGGCGGCCGCTGCTGCGGGACCCGAAGGCGGCCGAAATCCTCGAATCAGTGGGATTCGACTGGTCCAAGTACAACCGGACCGGGGGCTGGACCACGGTGCTCCGGTCCGCGACCTTCGATATCTGGGTAAAGAATTTCCTGGCTGAGAACCCGGGCGGCAGCGTGGTGGAGCTGGGTACGGGGCTCAACACGCGGTTCGAACGGGTCGACAACGGCACCGTGCACTGGATCGACCTCGACCTGCCGGACACCATCGCGTTGCGGCGGAGGTTCTTCGCCGACACCGACCGGCGGCGGATGGTGGCGGCGTCGCTGACCGACGACAGCTGGTGGGACACGGTGCGGGAACTGCCCGGGCCGTACTTCTTTCTGGCCGACGGCGTGTTGCCCTACCTGACCGAGGACGACGTCACCCGGACGCTGGCCGCTCTGGCCGAGCAGTTCCCGGGCGCGCTGATCGCCTTTGACACCTACTCCGAGCAGATGATGGCCCGCGAACACAAGCTGGCCGCCCGGCGGGGCGTGGCCCGGTGGCAGTGGGCCTGCGACGATCCGCGTTCGCTGGAACGGCTGGGCCTGCGGGTGGTCGAGATCGACGTTCTGCCCCAGCTGCCACGGGAGTTGCGGGCCACCCTGCCCGCCCGGCGTCGGCTGGCGCTGGCTGCGGCCCGCCCGGTGTTCGGGCGGTCGATGCAGGCGACCCTGTTTCGCGCGGCCGAGACCTCACCGCGGATCGGCGAGCCCGACTGACAAAGACCCCATCTGGCAAAGGCCCGGCTGGTAAAGCATCAGCGCCCGTTTTCCCGGGCGTCGCCGTCGTGTGGGCTGCTGTCCTTGTCGAACGCCGACACTGAAGGCCATGTCACGGACGGGGGCGGCGTGGTTCACGGCGGCGACCACCGCAGTCGTCCGGCAGCTGCCGTTCGGCCTGTCCCGGGTCATCGCGCCCAGCCTGCTCGGCTTCGCCGTCATCAACGGGTGCACGTTCGCCCTGGACCTGAGCCTGCTGACCGTGTTCCACGGGGTGCTGCACTGGCCGGTGCCGGTCAGCATCACCTTGTCCTACGGGACCGCGTCCACCCTCAGCTACCTGCTCAACCGCACCCTCAACTTCCACTCCCACGGGCTGGTCGGGCGGCAGGTCGCCATCTACACCCTGGTCGTCGCGGTCAACTACTTCGGCCTGATTCTGGGCGTCGGCTCCGGTCTGGCCGCTCTCGGGCTCGAGTACCAGCTGGCCCGGATCGCCGCCGGGGGCTGCGAGGCCGTCTGGATGTACGTGGCCATGCGCTTCCTGGTCTTCCGGGACGGCAGTCTCGGGAGCAGCGGGCGCAGGAACAGCCGGGGCCCGGCACCGGCGGGCGAGGCCGATGGGGCCGATCAGCGGCCCGAACAGCGGTCTGGTCATGACGACGCCCTGGTCAGGCCAGATCCTCGATGATCACGTGGACCGTGTGGTCACCGGCCGCCGGTTCGACGGCCTGGCGGACCTCGGCCGCGATCTCCGCGACCGGGACGCCGTAACGGCCGACCACGTGGACCTCGATGTCCTGGCCGCGGATGACGACGCCGGTGACTCGGCGGCCGGGCAGGTAGGTCCCGACACCGCCGAGGCGGCCGCCGGACAGGGCGGCGACCCCCGGAACCGCGCTGACCGCGTCCGCGATCTGGACGGCGGACGGCTCGATGACGGGCGGCTCGTCGGTGGCTGCGCCCGCCGGGGCCTGGTCGTCCTGGCATGGCGTTGACATCGGCTGATACTCCTTTCCCCCTGATCGCGGTGGCGGCCCGGGGTGGCTTGGGTGAAGGCCCCGGCATCGTCTACCGTGGTGCCCAGACGGCTACTGGTACCGCGGCAACGTTCCCTCAGCGCGGGCCTTCTCACTCTTAAGACACGCCGGCCGCCATCATCGTCACGCGAAATCGCGGGCGATTTTCGCGGACGCGCGGCCAGTCGAGGTGGGAGGGGATGGTGACGACGCAGTACGAGACCCAGTCCCGCGCCAAAACCGGCCCGCCCAGCGATACTTGGGCCGACGAAACCCTGGTCGCGCGGGCCCGGGACGGCGACACCCGCGCGTTCGAGGCGCTGGTCCGGCGCTACCAGGGGCCCATCTACCGGCTGGCGGTCCGGATGCTGAACGACGCCGCGGAGGCCGAAGACGTCACCCAGGAGGTCTTCGTCACCGCCTGGCGCCGGCTGCCCGGGATCCAGGACGACAAGGCCGTCCGGGCCTGGCTGTACCGAATCGCGACCAATCGTTGCCTGAACATCCTGCGGGCCCGCAAGCCAACCGCGCCGCTGCAGGAGGAGATGATCCCGGCCGCCAATCCGGCCACGTCACCTGAGGCGCGGGCCGAAGCGCACGAACGGCTGGCCGCCCTGCGGATCGCGCTCGGCCAGCTCACGGCCGAGCAGCGGGCCTGCTGGCTGCTGAGAGAGGTGGAGGAGCTGTCCTATGCGGAGATCGCCACCATCCTGCACACCACACCCCAGGCGGTGCGTGGCCGCCTGGCCCGGGCCCGGGCCGAGCTGGGGGAGGCGATGATCTCATGGCAGTGAGGGAAGTGGACGACGGCTACCAACTGCCCTGCGGGCAGGACGCGGCCGTGCTCTGGGAACACGTGGCCGCCGGAGAACTGGACGAGCACGAGCTGGGCTGCCCGCACTGCCAGGCCGCGGCCGAGGGGTTCCGCGCGCTGCGCGAGGCCTCCGGCGACCTGGCCGAGGCCGACGACGACCTGGCCCCGCCCCGGGACCTGACCGAGAGGATCATGCGAGCGGTCCGCACCGAACGGCGCCGGGACGCGTTCCTGCCGGTGGTCGAGACCGGGCTGGGACCGATCCGGGTCGCGGCTCAGGCCGCGGCGGTGGTGGTCCGGTTCGCGGCCGACCAGGCGCCCGGCGTGGCCGCCCGGTCCTGCCTGGTCGAACAGCTGGCCGAGGAGCCGGACGGCTGGTGCGCGGTCCGGCTGGATCTGACCCTGCGTTACGGGACGGACGGGATGGCCGCCGTGGCCCGGGTCCGCGAGCTGGTCGCGGCGGCCGCCCGCGAACTGGCCGGGTTCGAGGCGGCCCGGATCGACATCACGGTCGTGGACATCTGGCAGGAGCAGGCATGAGCGTCGGCAGAACGGTGGTCGAGCCCCCGGTCGCGGAGAAGATCGCCGCGCTGACCGCGCTGGCCACGCCGGGGGTGATCCGGCTCGAGCCGTCGATCAGCGCGCTCGCGGCCAGCCTCGGCCGGCGGGCCCTGGGCGGCCCGGGCAGCTGGCGCGGCGCCGGGAACGGCGCCCTGCCCCCGACCGCGGGCGTGCGGGCCGAGATCACCGAAGATCAGGTCACCGTCGAGGTGGCCCTGGCGGTGGAGCTGGGCCGGTCAGTGCCGGTGGTGGCCGCGGACGCGCAGCAGCGGATCGCGGACGCCCTGCGCGAGCTGGGCAGCTTCGCTGTGGAGTCGGTCACGATTCTGGTCGTAGACGTCGATCAGGGTTAGTGGCTGGGGCGGCCGGTGCGGATCCGGACGGTCGCGTTCAGGCTGTCGTCCTCCAGGGCCTCCCGGAACCGGTGCACGGCCAGGCCGATCCGGCTGACGGCCTCGGCCGGATCGGCGTCGGCGGCCATGGTGACGCTGAGCGCCAGCCGGGGCCTGGACGCGGTGCCGGTCAGCGCGGCCGTGCTGTGCCGCACGTACGGGCTGGCGGCTAGGTCGTTTTCGATCGCACTGGTCACGGCGCGGGCCGGCAGGTAGGTGGCGCCCCGCCGCGCGTCCGGCTCCAGCGCCACCCGGCGCAGCGTCCGGGTCCGGCCCTGTGCCAGCAGCCACCACAAGGCGAGCAGGAACACCAGCACCGACACCGCGGCCACCGTGGGCCAGAACCACGGCTGGTCCGCGACCCAGTGCCGGGTCGGCTGGTCGATCACCAGGGCGTGGTGCGGGCCCAGCCCGCCCGGCCACACGTTGAGCCCGCGCAGCAGGCCCACCGCGCCGCCCAGCAACAGGGCCAGCCCGATCAGCAGCAGCGCGATCCGGTTGCCACGGCCGGTCCGTCGGATCACGGCTCAGTCCCTTCTCTTGCGTACGGAGACCCGGACCCGCAGCGGCTGCAGCGGTGCCAGCACCGTCAGCCGCTCGGTGACCGCGGTCTCCACCTGGGCCGACAGGCCCTGAATGTCCCGCAGTGACGAGGCCGCGTAGACCCGGGCGCGCCGCCGCCGCACCTTGACCCTGGCCGAGGCGATCCCGTCCACGGTGGTGGCCGCGTCGGCCAGGTACCGGCGCAGCCCGGCCCGGGTCATGGCGGCCACCGAGTACGGGTCCTGGCTGGCCACCGGCACCACCCGGAGCCGGCCGGGCCGCAGGGCCAGCCCGATCAGTAGTAGCCCCAGCGCGCAGGCGACCCCGGAGGCGACCAGCGGCCGGGGGTCATCCCAGTGCAGCTGGTGCCCGGCCTGGAACAACCCCCGGGGCAGCACGTGCACCTGGTGTCCCACGTACTTGGAGATCAGGTAGGCGGCGATCAGGCCGGTGGCCGCGGCCAGCAGGGCCGCGACCACGATCGTGGGCAGGGCCCGGCGGGGGCGGAACGCCCGGGCCGCGGCGCGCCGCTCGGCCAGGCCCCCGTCGGCCGGGCGCCCGGGCTGGATCGGCCGGGTCTCGTCGGCTGCGGCCAGGTCCTCGGTAGTCATCGCACCCGCCGCCCGCGGTCGGGGGTGATCAGGGTCGGGATGTCGATGTCCACGTGCCGGACGTCCAGGCCGGTCAGCTCGCCGACCCGGGCCGTGACGTGCTCCCGGACCCGGCGGGTGACCTGGCGGATCGGCGCCGGGTAGCGGACCGACATGGCCAGCCGGACGGTGGCCAGGTGGCCGTCGATCTGCACGGTGACCTTGGGTGCGGCCACCCCCGGGACCCGCAGGCCGAGCAGCCGGCGGGCCGGGCCGTGGGCGTCGTCCACCTCGGCGACGGCCATGGTGGCGATGCGTTCCACCACCCGGTCCCCGATTTCGGTGCTGCCCCGCTGGCCGGGCGGGGCCAGCTCAGCCCCGGTCGGCGGCGCCTCGACCGGCACCGCGGCCGTGGTGGTGGTCACGAGCGCCTCCGCAGCAGCTCACCGAAGTCGACCACACCGGTCAGGGCCCAGCCGACCGCGAAGCCGACCGCGCCCAGCACCAGCACGATGATGAAGGCGCTGAATCCGCCGAACGCGCCGGCGAAACCCAGCACGATGCCGAGCACCAGCCCGATCAGGGGACGCCAGCTGATGTCACTCATGTTCCTTCTCCTCTGGGCTCGAGCCCACGTGGGTCACAGCACGCGCCGCGTGCCCTGATGCCGCCGCCACCAGCGGCGCAGTCGCCACAGACCATGCTGGCTGCGGAACACCGTCACCTCGGCCCGGGCCGCGGCCGCTTTCCCGGCCGGGCGGCGGCGCTGGCGCCAGGCGGCCAGACCGGCCACGAACGACTCCGGGTCACCGCCCCGGTCGGGGTGGTGGGCCCGGACCCAGGCCCGGAACTCGCGCCGGTCCTGTTCGTCGTTATCGGACACGGCCGGCGGTCACTGCACGCGTGGTTCCGCCGTGGGGTCCGGGGTGTCGTCGGTGGGCAGGTGCACGTCCCCGACGGTGATGTTGACTTCGGTCACTTCCAGCCCGCACATCCGCTCGACGGCGTTGATGACGTTGCGGCGGACCCCTTCGGCGAGATCGGGAATGGAAATCCCGTACTCCACCACCAGGTCCAGGTCGATGGCGGCCTGCCGCTCACCGACCTCCACGGTCACGCCCTGGGTGATGCTGGTGGTCGTGCCCCCGGGCAGCCGGTCCCGGACCACGCCGAACGCCCGCGCCATGCCGGCGCCCATGGCGTACACGCCGGGCAGTTCCCGGGTGGCGATGCCGGCCACCTTGGCCACCACCGTGTCGGCGACCGCGGTCTTGCCGAGCTCGGTGGACAGCTCACCGGTCTGGTGGGTACCGGGCTCGCTGACCCGGCTGCGGGCCGGCCGCTCGGTGCGGACCGGCTGCTCACTGGCTTGCGCGCTCATGCCTCACTCCTTCCAAAAGACTGGACAGAAGTAAGGACACGGGCCGGCCCGCAATGATCACGGTGGCGCTGGTGAGACCTGCATCACACGGCGGGTGTCACACGGGCGCGCCGGCCACCGCTTCCAGGTAGCGAGCCGCCTTGACCGGGTCCATGAACCAGGTGAAGAAGTCCCGCGGATCGTTGAACCCATTGGCGAACCGATCGGCGATCTGCTGGTGCTGCCCGGCCGCGCCCAGCACCTGCACCGCGTGCGGGGGTGGCGGCTGGAGCATGGCGTTGGTCCAAGTGGTCGGGTACTGCACGTAGTCCCAGAAGCGGGCGAAGGTGTCCTGCATGAACTCCCGGTCGTAGGGCGCATCACCGTGGTCGAGGATCTGGCGCAGGTAGATGGCCGCGCACTTGCTGGCGTTGTTGGAGCCCTGCCCGGTGATCGGGTCGTTGGCCACCACCACGTCGGCCATGCCGAGCACGGCGCCGCCCGACGGCAGCGAGCCGACCGGGTACCGGACCACCGGCGCGTAGCGGCCGGCCAGCGTGGCCCCCCGGTCGGTCAGCTCGACGTCCCGGGCCCGCGCGTACTCCCACGGCACGAACTTCTCCATCAGCTGCAGCATCAGCCGCAGGTGGTCATCGGGGCGGCGGACGCCGGTGAAACAGTCCAGCGGCCCGTCCGGGATGCCTTCGAAGAACAAGATGTCGCACGGGCCGGTGGTGGTCAGCGCGGGCATGACGAACAGTTCGCCCACGCCCGGAATCAGATTGAAATTAACGGTGTCGAGGCTGCCCCGGTCCGGCCGGCGTCCGAGGCCGCGGACGTAGACGACGGACAGGGCCCGCTGCGGCGCGGTATAGGGGGAGTGGGACGGGTCCCGGCCGAACAACTGGACCAGTTCGCCCTTGCCCGCGGCCACGATGGTCAGGTCGTAGCGGTCCACCAGCCGGTCCAGGTCGGACACGGTCACGCCGTGGATGACGACCCGGCCGCCGCGCTGCTCCAGCGCCTCCATCCAGCCCGACATCTTGACCCGCTGGTCGATCGACTGAGCGTAGGCGTCCAGACGCCCGGCCCAGTCCAGGGCCAGGCCACCGTCCGGCCCGGCCAGGCTGAACCCGATGCCGCCGAAGTGCGGGGCCTCGTCCTCCCAGAAGTTGAGGCCCAGGTCGCGCTCGTGCTGGAGCGCGGCGTCGAACATGGCTTGGGTCGACATGACCCGGCCGGCCCGGATCTCGCGCGCGGTCCGCGCCGACATCAGCGTGACGTCATAGCCGCATCGGAGCAGCCCGTGAGCCAGTTGCAAGCCGGACTGGCCCGCCCCGACGATCAGGATCTTTCGTGTCACCGTCCACCTCCCGCTGCGTGCTGGTCAGGCCTCAACCGCTACCGGCCCGGCGAAGCTCATCGCGTACCGGACCAGTTCCACCAGGGTGTATACCGCCGAGGTGGTGTCCCGGGCGTCACACGTGAGCAGCGGGACCTCGGGCCCGATGGCCAGCGCCGAGCGCACGTCGTCCAGCTCGAACGGCAAGATCCCGTCGAAGCAGTTGAGCGCGACGATGAACGGGGCCTCGGGGGTGTTCTCGAAGTACTCGATGGCCGGGAAGCAGTCGGCCAGCCGCCGCGGGTCGGCCAGCACCACGGCGCCGAGCGCGCCGCGGATCAGGTCGTCCCACAGGAACCAGAACCGGTCCTGGCCGGGGGTGCCGAACAGGTAGAGGGCCAGGTCCTGATCCAGGCTGACCCGGCCGAAGTCCATGGCCACGGTGGTGGTCACCTTGTCCGGGGTGGCCGACAGGTCGTCGGTGCCCCGGCTGGCCTCGGTCATCAGGGCTTCGGTGGTGACCGGCTCGATTTCGGAGATCGACCGGACGAACGTGGTTTTGCCCGCACCGAAGCCACCGGCGATGACGATTTTCGTGGAGACGGCGGAGGGCGACAGCTCAGTGCTTGATGGTCTGGAGACCACGAAGGACCCTTTCGAGCAGTACGTGTTCGGGTACCCCAGCGCTGGTCGCGGTGGGGTGGATGCGGATCTGGCCGTCGTCGGCGAGATCGCTGAGCAGGACCCGCACCACCCCCAGCGGGATGTCCAGGTCGGCGGAGACCTCCGCCACCGAGCGGACGCCGCGGCAGAGCGAGTAGATCTCCCGTGATTCGGCCACCAGCCGCTGGCTAATCGCGATGTCGTAATCGGGCACGGACACCAGCGTTTCCAGCAGCAGCGGAAGCCGGGTCCGGGTCCGGCCGCCGGTCATGGCGTACGGCCGGACGCGGGCACTTCTGAGCAACGCACCGGTCACCATGGCCACCTCCCCTCATGAGACCCCGGCTGCGCGGGTCTCATTGCGCAGCTCGTGGCGGATTTGCGGTGTGAGTACATGACCTGAGCTCTCGACCAGTAGCGTCATCTGATAGGCGATGATCTTCATGTCGCAGCCCGCGCTGGCCAGCGTGGCCAGGCAGGAGCCATCGCTGATGGCCATCACGAACAGATAGCCGTGCTCCATGCGGACGATCGTCTGCCTGCTGTCGCCCAGGTCGAACAGGCGGGAACTGCTCTCGGCCAGGCTGCGAGCGCCGGAGGCCACCGCCGACAGCTGCTGAGCCCGCTCGTCGGACAGCTCGTCCGAGGCGATCAGCAGCAGCCCGTCGGCGGACACCACCACCGCGTGGGTGACCCCGGGCACCTCGGCCACGAAGTTGTTCACCAGCCAGGTGAGCGACTGCGCCTCGCGGCTGAGCGCGTTCACGCCGGTCCCGCCTCCGCGCCCGACGGTCCCTCGGCCGGCCCCGGACCCTGGTTCTGGCCCGGCTCCCGGCGGGGCAGGCCGTTGCTGTGCGGCACCGCCGGGGCGGCCGCCTGGGCCTCGCTCTGCCCGAGCCGGAAGTCGGCCAGGTCACCGCGGATCCGGTCCGCGCGGTCCCCGGTCGTCTCGGCCGGTGGCTGAGCACCGGGCAGTGGCTGAGCAGCGGGCGGGGGCCCGGACTGGTCCGGCGGCGGGCTGGCCGTGGTGCTCTGACCCGGTGACCGCCGCGGCAGTGTGGACGGGTCGGCGGGGGAGAAGCGCGGCACGGGCGGGGCCGTGGGCCGGGGCGGTTCGTCCGAGGCGGCCGCGGGCCGGGGCAACGGCCGGCCGGGCCGGGCCGGGCTGGCCGCGGACGGCACCGGCTGAGGACGGCCCGCGGGGCGGCGGGCGACCCGCGGTGGCGTGTCGGGACCGGCCTGGATCAGCCGGCTGGGCGTGACTACGTGGGCGGTTATGCCACCGTAGGGGCGTTCCCGCAGCTGGACCCGGATACCGTGCCGCTGGGCCAGCCGGCCCACCACGTACAGGCCCATCCGCCGGGTCACCGACGGCTCCACGACCGGGGCCCGCCCCAGCCGGGCGTTGATGGCAGCCAGCTGATCGGCGGGGATGCCGATGCCGGAGTCCTCCACGCTGATCACCATGGTGCCGTCCCCGGTCCTTTCGGACCGGATGACGACGGTGGCGCTCTCGGGTGACTTGGAGGTGGCGTTCTCCAGCAGTTCGGCCAGGATGTGGCTCAGGTCGTCGGCGGCCACCCCGGCGATCCGGACGTCCGGCAGGGAGGAAATCTCGGCCCGGCTGTAGTCGGTGATCTCGGAGATCGCGGCCCGGGCCACGTCCAGCAGCGGAATTGGCTCGAGGTCCCGGGAGTGATGGTCGTGCCCGGCCAGGACGAGCAGGTTCTCGCTGTTGCGCCGCATCCGGGTGGCCAGGTGATCGATCCGGAACAGCAGTTCCAGCTGGCCGGCGTCCTCCTCGTTGCTCTCCAGCTTCTCGACCACCTGGAGCAGCGATTCGACCAGCGTCAGATCGCGCAGGGCCAGGCCGCCCAGCACCTGGTACAGCAGGTCACCCTCGTCGTCGGGGGTGGCGGGCGGCTCCGGGGCGTTGGGGATGAACCGGGCCGGAGGCTTGGGGCCGGCCTCGCCGGGACCACTGGGGCCGGGACCGTTGCCGCTGGGGCCGCTGGGGCCGGGGCCGCTGGGCAGGGCGAGCGGCGCCGGGGTGGCGGGGGCTTCGGGCCGGAACGCGGCCAGGTGCTCCTGGGCCGCGGCGTGGTCGGCGTCCAGCCGTCCGGCCGGGGCGGCCCCGCGGTGATGGGCACGGTAGGTCGGGACCGCGGCCGGGTTGTCCTCGCGGCCCGCGTCGCTACGGGCCGCGTCGGCCCGGGCGGGCGCCCGGGTCGCGGTCCGGTCCGGCGTGATGGCCATCTCGTCGTCGCGCCGCCGGCCGAAGAGCCGGCGCAGCGGGCCGGGCCGCCGGGCCGAGCGGTGGCCACGCTGGTAGCTGTCGCCGGCGGCAGCGGGACCGGGCGCAGGGGCGGGAGCGACTCCGCCCGGGTACGGAGGCAAACGCGTTCCGTCCTTGGCCGTGCGCGGAGGGTATCCGCTGGAGGCAGCGGCGGACGGCGGCGTGTGCGTCACGATGAATGTCTCCTTGCTCGGCAGCAACGACGGCAGGATGGCGATGCGCCTAATGCACCCTTATGCGTGGAACGCGGGGGAACTAACGCAGTTGTGTAGCCCGCCTCGGCGCCAGCATCCGGCGCTCTCTCGGCGGTCTCGGCGGCCGGGCGACCAAAGCCCGTAACCCTGCAGCTAATCACCGAAGGTGACTGTAGCAGTATCGACAGTGACATTCGGCCGAAGCAAGTGAAATCGGTGGGATTGCACGAAGGAATTGCACGAAGCGGGCCGGTTCGGGCTGGCCCCGGGCGCTGTGGCCGCTCGGGTCCAGGCTGGTCCGGGGCGCTGTGGCTGGTCCCGGCCGCTGTGATTGACTGGCCGGCGGAACTCCGACCCGCGGGAGGAAGACGACGTGGACACAGGAATCGGCCTGCCGAACGCGGTGCCGGACACCCCGGGCCCGGTCATCACCGAGTGGGCCCGGCGGGCCGAGCAGGGTGGCTTCAGCACCCTCGGCACGATCGGCCGGCTGGTTTACCCCAGCTACGACGAGCTGATCGCGCTCACTGCCGCGGCGGCGGTGACCGAGCGGATCCGGCTCACCACGTCGGTGCTGCTGGCGCCGCTGGAGAAGAACACCGCGCTGTTCGCCAAGCAGGCCGCCTCGCTGGACCGGCTGTCCGGCGGGCGGCTGGTGCTGGGCGTGGGACTCGGCGGCCGGGAGGACGACTTCGCCGCCAGTGAGGTGCCCATGAACCGCCGGGGCCGGATCCTGGACGAGCAGCTCGACCAGCTCAAGCAGGTCTGGCGGGGCGAGGGGCTGCACGGGACCGGGCCGATCGGGCCCACCCCGGCCCGCCCGGACGGGCCCGAGCTGATCGTCGGCGGCCAGGGCGAAGCCGGGTTCCGGCGCGCGGCCCGGATCGGCGACGGGTGGATCATGGGCGGCGGCACGCCGGACATGTTCGCCCAGGCCTCGGCCGCGGTCGACCAGGCCTGGCAGGCAGCCGGGCGTGAGGGCCGGCCCCGCAAGCTCTCCCTGGCCTACTTCGCGCTCGGGCCGGACGCCCGGCAGGCGGCCGACACCTACCTCAAGCGCTACTACGCCTTCATGGGCCCGATGGCCGACCAGATCGCGGCGGGCGCCGCAGTCAGCCCGGACCAGGTGCGCGGGGCCGCGGCCGCCTTCGAGCAGGCCGGCTGCGACGAGCTGATCTTCGTTCCCTGCTCGGGCGACACCGACCAGGTCGGCCTGCTGGCCGAGGTGCTCCATGGCTGAGCCGAAGGTCCTGTTCATCGGGGGCAGCGGCGTCATCAGCTCGGCATCGTCCCGGCTGGCGGTGACCCGGGGCATCGACCTGTACGTGCTGAACCGTGGCACCAGCCACGACCGCCCACTGCCGCCCGAGGCCACCGTGCTGCGCGCCGACGTGCGCGACCCGGCCGCGGTCCGCGCCGCCCTGGGTGACCTCGAGTTCGACGCGGTGGTGGACTGGGTGGCCTTCACCCCTGAGCACGTGCGATCCGACATCAAGCTGTTCCGCGGCCGGACCGGGCAGTACGTGTTCATCAGCTCCGCGTCGGCCTACCAGACCCCGCCGGCCCGGATCCCGGTCACCGAGTCCACGCCGCTGCGCAACCCGTTCTGGGCCTACTCGCGGGACAAGATCGCCTGCGAGGCCCTGCTCACCGAGGCGTACCGGGCCGAAGGCTTCCCGGCCACGATCGTGCGGCCGTCACACACCTACGACAAGACCACCATCCCGTTCGACGGCAAGTGGACGGCGCTGGCCCGGATGCGGGCGGGCAAGGAGGTCGTCGTGCACGGGGACGGGACCTCGCTGTGGACGCTGACCCACCACGAGGACTTCGCCCGCGGCTTCGTCCCGCTGCTGGTCCACCCGCGCACGGTCGGTGACGTCTTCCACATCACCTCGGACGACGTGCTGACCTGGGATCAGATCGCCCGCACGCTGGCGGCCGCGCTCGGGGCCACCCCGCGCATCGTGCACGTGCCGTCGGACGCGATCGCCGCCGCTGACCCGCAGTGGGGCGCCGGCCTGCTGGGAGACAAGGCGCACTCGATGGTCTTCGACAACTCGAAGCTGCGCACGGTGGTGCCGGACTTCTGCGCCACGATCCCGTTCGAGCAGGGCGCCCGGGAAATTGTCGCCTGGTACGACGAAGACCCAGCCCGGCAGCGGCCCGACGGACGCCTCGATGCCGTGATGGACAAGCTGGTGGCGACCTACCGGCTGTGAGCGGCTAGCCGGCGGGCGGGTAGTCACCGCTGGGGAAGTCGCACTCCAGCGTCACGTAGTCCTTGCCGTCGCCGTTCTGGGCCCGGTGGGACAGCGGGCCGTGGTCGTCGGCGAACAGCCGGACCTCGCTGCTGACCACCACCTGGAGCGGTGCCTCCAGGTCGCCGCCCGGTTCCTCCAGCGGTGCCACCCGGACCGGCATGTCGTCGGGGTAGCCGTCCAGCGCCTTGCGCAGCTGCCCTACGGTCCAGGCACTGACTTCGTGCTTGACCATCCTCATCGTCAGCCCCTCGCCTTTCTGCGTCCCGTTCAACCCTTAACCGGCAGTTTGCCCCGAAGCACTGACAATCGCAGGGTTTCCGGGTCCACCGCCTGTGTGAGACTGGGCAGATGACGCAGGAAGACATCGACCCGGCGTGCGCGGTGGCGCACGGGGGCCAGGGGACGGATGAGGTGCCGTCGGCCGACGCCATCGCGCATGGCGCGTCCGCACCGGCCGACGATTCGCGCACGCTGGTGGCGGTGTTCGACTCGCCGGTAGCCAGCTACCTGTTGCGCTACGGCGCCGACTGCGGCTTCCGGGCCGTTCTGCTCGAGCCGGACGCCGCCCGCGCCGCGGCCGCGGCGGCCGCGGGCACCGAGGTCATCGCCGACCCGAGCGGGTTCGGCCCGTCGGCCGACGTGGTGGTGACCGATCACCACCGGCCGGAACTGGACTCGGTCGTGCACGACCTGCTGGGGGTCAAGGCCCGCTGGATCGGCGTGATGGGCAACCCGCGCCATCCCGCGCCCTACCGCCCGGGCCTGATCGCGGCGGGCGTGCCCGACGAGGAGATCGCCCGGGTCCACCGGCCGGTGGGCATCAATATCGGGTCGCGGACGCCGCCGGAGATCGCGCTGTCCACGCTGGCGGGCCTGATCGCTGACCGCAACGGCCGGCCCGGGGGCTTCGACTTCTGACCCCTGGCCGGGGCCTTTGATCCGCCACCGGTGACGGCCCCTGTGCGCCACTGGTGGAGAATCTGCTGCACGTGCGTTTTAGGCAGCTCCATACGTTGCGCGGCAAAATTCGCCGAAAGCGCTGTCCACATTAACTGGGCCGTTCTGAGCCGGTCAACGGGTTTAGTTGCAATTGTGACCTGATATTTCCCAATTGCGGCTGAGCGTCCGGCTAACTAATCGGCATTGATCTGGCCGGCCGCCAAAAATAGCGATCCGTAATTCACCGATTACATCACGCTTGCGTGGTCTGGGCGGTTTCCCGCACGTGCGTGCTGCTCCCGACTATGTGGTCTGGTCGGCCGGGCGGGCCGTGTCCGGGTCTCGGCCATCAGTTAATGCCGTTACATATGTGACCACAGTGCTTATTGAGCTTTAGCCGTTGGGCACGTGATTGGTGACGTTACACCGGGCGCCGCACTCGATTGCGGGGCCACGAGCCGGGAAACGCCACTAATTCCTGCGGCTGAGAGGTAAAAGGCGCGCGATTTCGGTCATCGGGCCGTGGACCGTACCGGCCGGACCCAGCCACCGTGTCCGCCCGGTCGCCGGTCCGGGCGGTCAGCGCTCGTCGACTCGTTCCTCGACGCGCGCCTTCAGCGCGGCATTCAGGACCTGGAAGCCCTCTTCGGCGCGGTCCAGCGCGCGACCGGAAAAACGCACCAGAAAACCGCTGAACGTCTCGCTCTGCAGAACCAGCGTGCCGCCGTTAGCGGGTTTCAGCGTGAACTGGTGCTGGCCGCTGATCAGGCCGGGCAGATGGCTTTCCCAGCCCAGTTCGCTATCGGCGGTCAGCATGGTGACGCGGGGGCGGATGGTGGCCGGGAAACCGCCCCCCGGGGCGCGGCGTAGCGTGATCCGGTGCCCGCGGGCCAGGTCGCCGGACGCGTCCGGGAACAGCGGGTTCCACTCCCGGTACCGGGTCAGGTCGGTGAGCACCGCCCACACCACCGCGGGCGGCGCATCGATCCACGTCGCCGCGGACACCGTTTCCATGCCTGCGGGCCCTCCTCTGGCTCAGCTCCGGGCCAGCGTCCCCGGCCAGCGCTGCTCCCCATCGTGCCAGCCGCCGGATGGGCTCAGGCCCACCGCGGTGGCGACCGCGGCCGAGGCGGGATGGTCCGGGTGGATGGGGCCACGATCGTGGCCACCCCGTGACCGGCCAGCCCGCCGGTTCGGGGGTGGCAGCGGTCACCGGTCCAGCCTGCCGCATGGTCCCCGGCCGGCGGGTCCCAGCCGGGACAGCGTCAGGCGGGACAGCGTCAGCCGGGACAGGGACGATGGCCGCAGCCCGTCGGTCCGGTCCCGCAACTCCCGGCCGGCCACTTCGCGCTGGCTGACGTCCGCCAGCGGCGCGAACCCGTGCTCGGCCAGCAGCGCCGACATGTCCTCGGGGCTCAGGAACGTCCGCCACGGCTCACCCTGCTCGGCGGCGGCCGGGGCCACCAGCCTGGTGTAGGTGCGGCCCTGGTCATCTTGCAGGTCATCCGGCACCAGGTACTCGGCCACCAGCTCGGTGCCGGGCGCGCAGCGGCTGAGCGCGGCCAGGGTTCCGGTCACGGCGTCGCGGTCGAGGTACATGATCACTCCCAGCCAGCTGACCAGGGCGGGCCGGCTCGGGTCCAGGCCGGCGCGGGTCAGCGCAGCGTCCAGCGACCCGCCGGCCAGGTCGACGGCGGCGAACTCGACCTCGCCCCCGGCCCGCAGCCCGGCGGAGGCCAGCCGGTCCCGCTTCCATCGCTGGGTCCCGGGCTGGTCGACCTCGATGACGCGGACCTGGGCCGCCAGCGGCGACCGCCAGGCGAAGGTGTCCAGGCCCGCCCCGAGCAGCACGTACTGCGTGACGCCGCGGGCGATCGCGGCGGCCAGCCGGTCCTCGGTGTACCGGCTGCGGGTGGTCACCATGACCCGGGCCCCGGCCAGGACCTCGTGCCGCCCATGCTGACGGTGGTAGCCGATCAGTGGCTCAGCCTGGTCCCCGAGCACGGTGGCGGCCAGCGAGTCGTCAAAGATCCGCGGTTCGTCGTCGACCAGGAGGTGAGCGGCCCGTGCCGCCGCCGCGGTCATAGCCGTCATGCTGGGAATCCCCGAAGCAGTCATGACTTAAAGCTACGACTAACTACTCACAGTATATCACAACGGGAAATCTTTCGAAAGCGCGCTGTTGTCCCGATTGGGAAACGACCACCGCGG
>DASXJM010000797.1:0-1970 GCA_036497405.1 Streptosporangiaceae bacterium
GCCGCCGCTGAGCGCGGTTACTGTTCGGGTATGGCGCACCTGAAGCCGGCGCCGGAGCCGGACCCCAAGCCCGCCGCGCTCATCCAGTCGGTGGACCGGGCCATCAGCGTGCTCGAGCTGCTGGCCAAGCAGGGCCGGGCCGGCATCACCGAGATCGCGGACGAGCTCGGGGTGCACAAATCCACGGCGTCCCGGCTGGTCAGCGTGCTGGAGAACCGTGGCCTGGTCGAGCAGCTGGGCGAGCGGGGCAAGTACGCGCTCGGGTTCGGCATCGCCAAGCTGGCCGCGGCCGGGACCCGGCGGCTGGACCTGACCAAGCTGAGCCAGCCGGTCTGCGAGGAGCTGGCCCGGCGGCTGGGTGAGACGGTCAACGTCGCCGTGCTGCACGACCGGGCCGCGATCAACATCAGCCAGGGGTTCGGGGCCTCCGCGGTCGCGGTCCAGAACTGGGTCGGCCAGCGCACCCCGCTGCACGCCACCTCCAGCGGCCGGGTCCTGCTGGCCCACGTGGCCGAGGCCGACCGGGACGAGCTGCTGGACAAGCCGCTGCGCCGGTTCACCCCGCACACCACCACCAGCCCGGCCGCGCTCAACGACGAGCTGGACCGGGCCCGGCGCGACGGCTACGCGACCAGCTTCGAGCAGCTGGAGCTGGGCCTGCACGCGGTGGCGGTGCCGGTGGCCGACCCGCGCGGCGAGGTGGTCGCCGCCATCAGCGCGTCCGGGCCGTCCTACCGGCTGACTCGGCGCCGGGCCGAGGAGATCGTGCCCGAGCTGGCCGTGGCCGCGGCCGAGCTGTCGGCCCAGCTGGGCTACCTCGGTTAGAGGCGGGTGAACCGGAGTGCCCGGTTATGGCCGGAGCTCGAGCACCACGTTGACCGGGGTCTGGGCGACTTGCCGGAACCGGCTGAAGCCAGCTTCGTCGGCCAGTTGCCGGACCGCGGCCGGTCCAGCCTGAGCGCCGAGCGCGACCCCGCCGGGCTGGGCCAGGGCGGCCGGCGTGCACTGGAACGTGGACGCCGCGTAGCTGAGCGCGGCCATCGGACTGGCCAGGTTCGCTGCGTAGTCGTCGGCCGCGCTCGGCTCCACGACCAGCACGGCGCCGTCGGGGGCGAGCGTCTTGCGGGCGTGGGCCAGCGCGGCACCCGGGTCGCCGAGGTCGTGCAGGGTGTCCAGCAGGCAGATCAGGTCGAAGCCGTCGGCCGGGTAGCTGGTCGCGTCGAGCGGCTCGAACCGGATCTGGCCGCCCAAGCCGGCCTGACCGGCCCGCTGCCGGGCGACCTGAATGGAACGGTCGTGGAAGTCGTAACCATGGACGCTCGCTTGCGGATAGGCGCGGGCGATCAGGATGGCGGCCGCGCCGTGTCCGCAGCCGACGTCGGCGACCCGCCCGCCGTCGGCCAGCCGGTCAGCCACGCCGGGCAGGGCGGGGATCCATTCGGTGGTGAGGCTGGCGGTGTAGCCGGGACGGAAGAACCGCTCAGTGCCCTCGAAGACGTTCGGGTCCTGCTCGGACCAGGGGATGCCGGCGCCGGTGCGGAACGCCTCGGCCAGACGGTCGATGCCCGCGAACCAGCCGCGGGTGATGGTGGCGCCACCGGCCAGGAAGGCCGGCGATGCCTCGTGGGCGAGGACCGCGGCGGCCTCGGCCGGCAGCACGTACCGGCCGTCGTCCTCCTGGTAGGCCAGGAATCCGGCGGCGGCCTGCTGGGACAGCCATTCCCGCAGGTAGCGGGGCGCCGCGCCGGTGCGGGCGGCCAGTTCGTCCTGAGTGGCCGGCCCGCCGTCGGCGAGGGCCCGGTACAGCCCGAGCTGGTCACCGACCGCCACCATGGCCGTGGTGGCCGCGCCGGTCATCGCGCCGAGCAGCCGGTGCACGTTCTCCTCGATCAGTTCAGTGTTCATTGTGGAACCCCCGTAGCGTGGATGGATCTGAGCTCTCGGCCGGGACCGGCCGGACCGCCACCGTT
>DASXJM010000798.1:0-5897 GCA_036497405.1 Streptosporangiaceae bacterium
GCTCGCCCAGTACGAGATCGAAGTGGAGAATCCCTTGCGGCCCAAGGAGATCCAGGCCCGAATTCGTTCCGGGGAGACGGTCGAGGAGATCGCAGACGCGGCGGGGATCCCGGTCGAGAGAGTCCGCTGGTTCGAGGGACCGGTGCTGGCCGAGCGCGGCTACATGGCCGAGCAGGCTCAGAACGCGTCGGTGCGCCGCCAAGGCGACTCCACCCCGGGCCCGCGGCTCGGGGAGACCGTGGCCGAGCGCCTCACCGAACTGGGCGCCGACCCCGAGGACGCGCAGTGGGATTCCCGCAAGCACGGTGACGGCAGCTGGCAGGTCCAGCTGGCCTTCCGGGCCGGTGGCCGGCTGCACATCGCCGAGTGGCTGTTCGACCCACGCCGCCGCCACGTGGCCCCGGCCGACGACAACGCGGCCCGGCTGTCGCTGCCGGACGGCGAGATGACCGCGCCCGCGGGTGGCTCGCTGGGCGCCGCGACCGTGACCCCGATCCGGCGGCCGGATCGCCCGTCCTACCCGCCGCAGCGGACCGCGCCGGGACCAGCGGCCCCAGCTACCGGGGTTTCGCCGGAACCGCCCGGCGAACCCGACGAAGAAGTGGACGACATGCCCGCCCAGGTGGCGGCCCAGGCCGCGTCCCGGGGCGCTCCCACCGCACCGGTTCCGCCCCGCGCGCCGGTGCGCACGCCGCCCGCGTCCGACCCGCCGGCGATGCCCAGGCCCAGCGACCTTCCGGCGGTGGAGCGCCCGGCGGCCAGCCGCCCGGCTCCGGAGCGGCCGGCGCCGGAGCGTCCCGCCCCCGCCGCTAAGGCTCCGGCGGCCCAGGCCCCGGCCGCTGAGCCGGCCGCGGCAGCCGTCCGGGCCCCGGAGGCGCCGGCTCCCAAGCGTGAGCCAGAGGCCCCGGCCAAGCCCGCCCCGGCCGCCGCCGAGCAGCGGGCCGCCGAGGCCCCGCCTGCTCGCGGCCGGGCCAAGAAGGCCGGCCAGCGCGGCCGCCGGTCCTCGGTTCCGTCCTGGGACGAGATCATGCTGGGCAACTCACGTCAGCCTGACTGACCTTGCCCACGGGCCGGCCGGACCGACATAGGATCGGGCACCGGAAGCTGAGCGGCTTCCGGTCAGTTGGGCCAGACGGCGAAGGGCAGAGGTGACGGGCAGGTGAGCCGGTTTCCCCGGGTAGCCCTGGCGACCGGGCTGGCCCTGCTCACCGGCTGCGGGGCGGCCAACAGCACCGGGCTGACTCCCGACGCCCCGTCCACCATGACCGTGACCAGCGCCGTGTTCAGCCAGGGTGTGCTGCCGAAGCACTTCACCTGCCACGGCGCCAAGACCAGCCCGCCGCTGGACTGGTCCGGGGCTCCGCAGGGGACCAAGAGCTACGCGATCGTGGTCGACGACTCGGCCGCCCCGATCACGCCGTACATCTACTGGATCGTCTTCAACATCCCCAACGCCACCACCGACGTGCAGGCGGCCCAGCTACCGCCCGGGGCGCAAGTGGCCGAGAACAGCCTCGGGCAGGCCAACTACGACGCACCCTGCCCGGACAGCCCGGGTCACAGCTACCGGTTCACGGTGTACGCACTGGACAAGACCCTGAACCTGGCCAGCGGGGCGCCCACCCTGAAGGCCTGGCAGGCCATCGCCAATGCGGCCATCGCCCGGGGGCGGGTCGCCATCCGGGCCAACCCCTAACCGAAGACACTGACCGATCTTCGCCGTTTAGGGCAGATAGCCGAAGCGGGCCGAAACTTTCCTAATCATCAGACACCGGCCGAGGTGGTCCGCGAGAATCGAAGTTCGGGGCGACCAGACGTTGACGGTCCGGGGCGCTGGCGACAACAGGGGCAGGTCCGCGTCTATGGCCGCGTGTGCCTCGCTAGCGCCGCCCAGGTGGCCATGGTTTGTTGGGTGGTGTAATGACTCTGCTCGTGGTCCTCGGGATCGTGGTAGTGGTCACGATTCTCGCGGCCCTGTTCCTCAGCCTGAAGTCGGGGCGGAACCGGGACGGCGCATCCGCCGCCGGCGCCGTCGGCGACCGGCAGGCCCGAGGCGGGAGCAGGTCGGGGAGATCACCTTCTCTGGCCGACCGGGCCCGGTCTCTGGGCCGGAACAAGTCCGGTGACAGCCCCGGCCGCCGGGTGGCGGGCCGGGGTGGCAACGACGACTACGGCGCGCCGCGGCGGCCGCGCGGGGCCGATGATTCCGAGCGCAGCAGCCTGGTGGCCAGCGGGGCGGGACGGCGGCAGGACCGCGGGTATCCCGGCCCGGGCTTCGACGACTCCGTTCCCGGGTTCCAGGGTGCCGGTTTCGGACGCGACAGCGGCGGTTTCGACCCGGGCCCGGGGGCCCGGGGGACGGGGCCGGGGCCGGTGAACCCGGAGGCCGGCACCGAAGTCTTCGGCGCGGGCCGCTACGACAACCCCGAGCCGCCCCGGGCGCGACACGGGCACGGGCGGGGTAGCGGCCGGGACGCACGTCCGGCGGCCGACTTCGACACCGACCCCAACGCCACCACGGCCGGCTTCGCAACCGGACCAAGCCCGGCCGGCGGCCGGGGCGGCCGCCGGGGCCGCGGCCCCGGTGCGCCCGGCGGCCCAGCGGCGCCCGGCGGGCCGGGTGGACCGGCCGATTTCGACGACGCCACCGCCACCATGGGCGCGATGGGCGCCAGCCCGTTCGGTGACGCCCCGGACCCCAGCGGTCCGACTGGGCCGGGTGGACCGCGTGACGAGGACGAGCGCGATGATCAGACGGGCGGCCGGCGGCGCCTGGGCCGGATCCAGAAGCCGCGCCTGCGCCGGGACAAGAACGAGTTCGACGAAGACCCGTGGCCCGGGTACGACGAGGACGACAACGCGATTCCGGACGACAAGTACTGGCAGGACATGTACTCCGACCGGCCGCTGTCGACCACGGCGCGGACCGCGCACCACGCGTCCGAGCCCGATCGGGACTGGGGTGCACCGGCCGCGGACGCAGGCCTGCCCTCAGCCGAACCCGACCCGGGCGCCCAGGGCCGGGGCCGCCGGGCCCGGCGCCGCCAGGAGGAAGCGATGGGCCCGGGAAACCCGCTCGACAGCGGGACCGGGCCTCGGCCGGCCGCGCCGCCGGACCCCGGCCCCGGCCCCGGGCCGGGACGGCGGGGGCTGGGCCGGTCCCGATCGCCGGAGGAAGACCCGCTGACCAGTGAGTCCTTCTCCCGGCACGCCCGCGGGGGTGCCGACAGCCGGTCCTACCAGCCGCCGCGGGACCCCAACCGGCCACCGTCGCACGGGCGCCGGGATCCCTCCGCCGCCGACACCCAGTCCATCCAGCGCGATCCCCGCGACCCGCGCGGGTACGGTACGGACCCGCTGACCGGGCCCAGCCCACTGTCGGCGCCCGGGCCGCGCGGCGGCCGGGGCGGACCCGCGACTCCCCCACCCGGTGCGGGAATGCCTCCGGCCGGCGGTGGCCTGCCCCCGGCGCCGCGGCGCGACCCCTACTCCGACAATGGCTACCGCAACGGCACCGGCCCGGGCGGTGGTCCGGGCGGCGGTGGCTACCCAGATCGTGGTGGCAGCTATCCGCCGCCGCCCGGCCGGGGCGCGCCCCGGCCACCGGCGTCCGGCCCGGGTCGCCCCGGCGGGCCCGGGGGCCCGGCCGATCCAGGAGGCCCGGGCGGTCCCGGGTATCCCCCCGCTTACCCCGCCGGGAACGGGTACTCCCCGGGCGGCTACCCGGCCGGCAACAACTACCCGGCGGGCCCCGGTTACCCGAACGGCAACGGCCGCGCCCCCTCCGGCGGATATCCCCCGGCCGGTGGCCGGCCGCCCGGTCCAGGTGGTCCCGGCAATGGCCAGGGGCGCCGGGCTCGCCCGGCCCTGCCCGCCCCCGGCCAGGGCTCCGAGCCAGGCCCGGGTCCGGCTACTCCCGGCCCCGGCGCGCGGCCCGGCTTCAGCCCGAACGGCGGTGGCCCCTACCCGGGCGCACCATCCGGCGGCCCGGCCTATCCCGATGATCCCGCGTACCCCGGTGGCGGCTACCCGGCTGGCCGGGACGACCCCAATGGCCCGGGCGAGCCGGGCCGCGGGCGCCGGGGCACCGGTCCGGCCGACCGCGACGGCCGGGGCAACGGGCGCGGTGGCAGCCGCCGCCGGCCCGACGACGGCTACGACGACCAGTACCGCCCGTACTGACATCCGCTCCCCGGCCCGGGCTGGCTGAACAGCCCACCCCGGGCCGGAGCACGATGACCCAGGCGGCATGCTGGGCTCATGCCTGAGGGAGACACGGTCTACCGGGCCGCCAAGGACCTGCGCGCGGCCCTGGCCGGCCAGGTGCTGACACGGAGCGACTTCCGCGTACCCCGGTTCGCCACCATTGACCTGTCCGGCCAGACCGTGACCGAGGTCATCCCCCGCGGCAAGCACCTGCTCACCCGGACCAGCGGCGACCTGACCATCCATACCCACCTGAAGATGGAAGGCCGGTGGCGGATCCGCCCCGCCACCGAGCGGATCCGCGAGAACTACCGGATCCGGCTCATCCTGGCCAACCGGGAATGGCAGGCGGCCGGGTACGACCTGGGCATCACCGAGCTGCTGCCCACCAGCCGTGAGGACGAGATCACCGGGCACCTCGGCCCGGACCTGCTGGGACCGGACTGGGACCCGGACGAGGCGGCCCGGCGCTTGCGCGCCGACCCGGACCGCTCGGCCGGTGAGGCCCTGCTCGACCAGCGCAACCTGGCCGGCATCGGCAACGTCTACAAGTCAGAAATCCTGTTCCTGCGGGGCATCCGGCCCTGGCGCCCGGTCCGCGGCATCAAGGACGTCGACGGGCTGGTCAACCTGGCTCACCGAATGCTCGACGCCAACAAGGACCGGGTCGAACGGGTCACCACCGGGGTGCCGCGCCGGGGCCAGCAGGTGTGGGTCTACGGCCGGGGCGGCCAGCCCTGCCGTCGTTGCGGCACCCGGATCCAGAAGTCCGAACTGGGCGACCGGGTCACCTACTGGTGCCCGTCCTGTCAGCCGGACTGAGCCTCGGCTGGACGGGACCGCCACATCTGCGACGGTTCGGCCTGGCAGGTCATCTGACCGGTCGTTAAGCGCTCAGCGAATTTGGTGGACGTCCCGGACAAAGATCAATTCGGCGTAGGGCAAACTGGCAGCATGACCAAGCAGGCATCGCCTCCGCCGCCGGGTGACAAGCCGTCGCCGTCCGCGCCTCCGCCGCCGCCGACCTGGCGGCACTGGCTGTGGCCGGTGGCGATCGTCGCCGCGCTGGTCCTGTGGATCGTGCTGCCCGCGGCCCACTCCACCCCGCAGGTCACGCTGACCTATTCCCAGTTCCAGACCGATGTCACCAATCACCAGGTGAAATCGATCGAGCTGGCTCAGAGCGGCCAGACCAGCACCGGCGTGCTGACCAACGGCAAGCACTTCACCACCGTGATCCCGGCCCAGGCCGGCTCCTCGCTGCTGACCACGCTGCAGAACAATCACGTCCAGGTCACCGCGACCGAGACCGGGGCGTCGTTCGGTTCCGAGGTGCTGTCCTGGGTCATCATCCTGCTGCCGCTGCTGCTGTTCGGGTGGCTGTGGTTCCGGCTGTCCCGTAACGCGGCCGGCGGCGGCGGCCTGCAGGGCATCATGGGGGTGGGCAAGTCCCGGGCCAAGGTCTTCGACGCCGAACGTCCCAGTACCCGGTTCTCCGACGTGGCCGGCTACGAGGGGGCCAAGCGCGAGATCAGTGAGGTCGTCGACTTCCTCAAGAACGCCGACCGCTACAAGTCGGTCGGCGCGGTGCCCCCGCGCGGCGTGCTCATGGTCGGGCCGCCCGGCACCGGCAAGACCCTGATCGCCCGGGCCGTGGCGGGCGAGGCCGACGTGCCGTTCTTCTCGGTGGC
>DASXJM010000799.1:0-11972 GCA_036497405.1 Streptosporangiaceae bacterium
CCTGCAGATGTACGCGGAGATCGCCTACTACGGCAGCAACTACTACGGCCTGCAGGCCGCCAGCTGCGGGTACTTCGGGGTGCAGCCGTCCCAGCTGAGCTGGCCCGAGGCCGCGTTCCTGGCCGGGGTGGTCAACGCGCCGACCCTGGACAACCCGCGCACCAACCCGGAGAACGCCCGCAACCGCGAGGCCCACGTGGTCGAACGCCTGGTCGCGGTCAAGGTGCTCACCGCAGC
Organism: Streptosporangiaceae bacterium; assembly: GCA_036497405.1. Taxonomy (GTDB): domain Bacteria; phylum Actinomycetota; class Actinomycetes; order Streptosporangiales; family Streptosporangiaceae; genus Bog-532. The sequence goes on from DASXJM010000799.1 coordinate 238, forward strand.
TCAGGGCAAGGCCGTCCTGGCCCAGCAGCTGAACGTGGTCCCGGTCGGCACCGGCTGCACCTCGCAGTAGTCGGCTGCTGCCGGGTCGCACCAACGAACCGGCCCCAACGAAAGAGCCCGCCCACTCGACGGTGGGCGGGCTCAGCAGTGCGGTTGGTCAGCCGACCGTGGGCTTGGCGTGGACGCGCGTTGAGTCCGATGACTCCTGGCCGACCTCGGTGACGTCGCCGTGGGCCTCACCGTGGCCGGTGATCACCGGCTTGACCTGCTCGGCCAGGGACGGGGCCTCTTCGACCTCGAGGAACACCCACTTGCGGTAGGACCACAGACGGAACAGGGTGCCGAGCCCGATGCCGATGATGTTGGCCACGTTGTAGGACAGCCCGCTGGTCTGGTGCAGGCCGTAGTGCGCGATGGCGACGACCGCCTCCTGGATCGCCAGCCCGACCACGTTCAGCCCCACGAACAGCAGCGTCTCGTGCTGCAGGCCCTTGCCCTGGCGGTGCTTGAACGCCCAGTGCCGGTTGCCGAGGAAGGTCACGACCGTGGCGACCACGTAGCCGATCAGAATGGCGGTGAGCGGGCCGACCCCGAGCTTGAGGTGCAGCACGTCCGTCACCCCGAGCTGGACGACGAAACCGATACCGCCGACAATGCCGAACTTCAGGATCTCGTGGATCAGCACCGTGAAGCGGTGATAGGTGTCACGGATCGATTTCACCAGGTCAACGGTCCTTTCGTACCTCGCTCGGGGTCGTACGGGATCGTGAACCGAGGCTACCCGCACATCCCAATTAGTACTGGCCCGGGCTGGAAAACGGTTATCAAATTGTCAGGGCCGCCGGGTAACGTCACGAACGTGCCGCACTCCGAACCTACCGACGTGCCGCACGTTGATCACGCCGACACGCTCGTGCAGGCCAGCGGCCTGATCAAGCGTTTCGGGGACTTCACCGCCGTCAACGGCATCGACTTTTCCATAACGCGCGGTGAGGCGTTCGGGTTCCTGGGGCCCAACGGGGCCGGCAAGTCCTCCACCATGCGGATGGTCGGCTGCGTGTCGCCGCCGACCAGCGGGCGGCTGACCATCCTGGGCCGCGACCCGGTGACCGACGGTGCCGCCATCCGGGCCCGGCTGGGCGTGGTCCCGCAGGAGAACACGCTCGACATCGAGCTGACCGTGCGGGAAAACCTGATCGTCTACGGCCGCTACTTCGGCCTGCCCCGGTCCGTGATCCGGGAGCGGGCCACCAGTCTGCTGGAGTTCACGCAGCTCAGCGACCGCGCCGAGGACCGGGTGGAGCCGCTGTCGGGCGGGATGAAGCGGCGCCTGGTCATCGCCCGGTCGCTGATCAACGACCCGGAGATCCTGCTGCTGGACGAGCCCACCACCGGGCTGGACCCGCAGGCCCGGCACATCGTGTGGGACCGGCTGTTCCGGCTCAAGCAGCGCGGCGTGACCCTGATCCTGACCACGCACTACATGGACGAGGCCGAGCAGCTGTGCGACCGGCTGGTGGTGATGGACGGAGGCCAGATCGTCGCCGAAGGCTCACCGCGCGACCTGATCGAGCGCTACTCGACCCCCGAGGTGCTGGAGCTCCGGTTCGACCCGGCCGAGCACGAGCAGGCGGCCGAGAAACTGGCCGAGCTGCCCGCCGACCGCCAGGAGGTGCTGGCCGATCGCGTGCTCATCTACACCCGCAACGGCGACCAGACCCTGGCCGCGGCCCGGGCCCTCGGCGTCGAGCCGATCACCAGCCTGGCCCGGCGCAGCACCCTGGAAGACGTGTTCCTGCGGCTGACCGGCCGCCAGCTGGGCGACTGATGGCCACCGCGACCTTCGCCTTCCGGGAGTTCCGGTTCTGGCTGACCGACTACCGGCGGACCTGGCGCGGTTCGGTGGTCTCCAGCGTGCTCGGCCCGGTGCTGTACCTGGGGGCCATGGGGGCCGGCCTGGGCACCCTGGTCAACCGGCACTCCACCGCCAGCCTGGGCGGGGTCACCTACCTGGCCTTCATCTCCCCGGGCCTGCTGGCCGCCCAGGCCATGCAGACCAGCTTCGGTGAGGCCCTTTACCCGGTGCTCGGTTCGGTCAAGTGGGTGTCGAACTACTTCGCGGCCGCGGCCAGCCCGCTGCGCCCGCGCGACGTGTTCCGCGGCCACCTGATGTTCGTGACCATGCGGCTGATCATGAACTGCGCGGTCTTCCTGGCCGTGATCGCCGCGTTCGGGGCGGTCCGGTCGCCCCTCGTCGTGCTGGCGCTGCCGGTGGCGGTGCTGACCGGGCTGGCCTTCGCGCCCGTCCTGATGGCGTGGGCGGTGACCAGGACCACCGACGTCAGCTTCAGCGTGCTGATGCGGTTCGTGATGGTGCCCCTGTTCCTCTTCTCGGGCACGTTCTTCCCGGTCAGCCAGCTGCCGGGCTGGCTGCAGCCGGTGGCCTACGTCACCCCGCTGTGGCACGGGGTGGAGCTCTGCCGTGGCCTGGCGCTGGGCACCGCCGATGTGGGTGGTGCCGCTGTGCACGTCGTCTATTTGCTGGCCTGGGCGGTGGCTGGTTGCGTCGCTGCTCAGCTCACCTACCGGAAGCGTCTTTATGAATGATGGAAGGTTGGTGGGTTCGGGTGCCAGCTCACTGCAGTGGCTGCCGCTGCCGGGGCTTTGGCAGCGGTCGGCCGCCTTGTCCCTGGTCGAGCGGAACGCCCGTGCCTACCGGCACCTGTGGATCCTGCTGCTGACCGGCATCCTGGAACCGCTGTTCTATCTGCTGTCGGTGCGGGTCGGGCTTGGGCACCTGGTCGGCACGGTGACCGGGCCCGGCGGCCGCGTGGTCAGCTACACCTCGTTCGTGGCCCCCGCGCTGCTGGCCACCTCGTCCATGAACGGGGCCGTCTACGACTCGACATTCAATGTGTTTCACAAGCTCAAGTACGCGAAGGTCTACGATGCCGCGCTGTCCACCCCGCTGGGGCCGCTGGACGTGGCGCTGGGCGAGATCACCTGGGCGCTGAGCCGCGGGCTGCTGTACGCGATCACGTTCCTGATCGTGCTGGCCGCGCTGGGCCTGGCCAACTCGGCCTGGCTGATCCTGGCTGTGCCCACCTCGCTGCTGGTCAGCTTCGCCTTCGCGGGCCTCGGCATGGCCGCCACCACGTTCATGCGCAGCTGGAAGGACTTCGACTTCATCATCTTGGCCACGCTGCCGATGTTCCTGTTCTCGACCACCTTCTTCCCGCTCAGCGTGTACCCGCGGCCCCTGCGGATCGTGGTTGAGTGCACGCCGCTCTACCAGGCGGTGTCGCTGCTGCGCGACCTGTCGTTCGGGCACCTCGGCCTGGCCATGCTGGGCAACCTGGCCTACCTGGCCCTGCTGGGCCTGGCCGGCCTGTACGTGGCCAGCCGCCGCATCCGGCGCCTGCTGCTGAGCTGAAGTGATCTACTTGGGTCTCGTGTCCCCTACCGAAGTCACGCCCGACCGGCGGGCCCGGCGCCGGGCCGAAGGCCGCCAGCGGGTGTTCTCGGCCGCGGTCGAGCTGTTCGTCGAGCGCGGCTTCGACGCGACCACCATGGACGACATCGCCGACCGGGCCGACGTGGCCCGGGCCACGGTATTCAACTACTTCCAGCGCAAGACCGTGTTCCTGGACGAGTGGTCGGCCGGGCGGCGGCAGCAGGCCCTGGCCGCGGTGCGGGCCGAGCACCTGGACGACCACCCGCTGCCGGAGATCCTCAACCGGTACATGGTCGAGCTGGCCCGGCTGAGCACCCGGACCCGGTCCGAGACCGTGGCCCTGATGGGGGCGGCCGTCCACTCCACCAACGTGCTCGGCAACCCCCAGCTGGCGGTGGAACTGGCCACGTTCGTCACCCGGGCCCGGGACGCCGGACAGGTCCGGGCCGATGTCGACCCGGACCTGGCTGGCTTGCTGGTGGCCACCGGCTACTTCGCGATCCTCACCGAGTGGATCTCGGCCGAGCCCCCATTCGACCTGGAGTCCCGCCTGCTCCAGATGGTGTCGGTCCTGAGCCGGGGGCTCGGCTCCTAGTGGCTAGGCGCGCTCGGCGGTGCACATTTCCCGGGCCTGCCCGGGCTCGAGGTACTCGTCCCGCTCGGGCCGCGTCTCCGGGGCCGGCCGGGCCGGCCGGAGCGCGCCCGCCAGAGCCAGCGCGGCCAGCACCATGACCGCGACACCGAACTGGACCGCGGTCGTGACCAGGTTGCCCTCGTGCACCAGCAGGAAGCCGGCGATCACCGCGGGCAGGCCCATGGCCAGGTAGGACACCACGTAGACCACGGACAGCACACCGGCCCGCTGGTGCGGGGCGGCCAGTGGCACCACCGAGCGGATCGCGCCCTGGAAGGCGCCGCCGAAGCCGAGCCCGGCGATCGCGGTCCCCGCGAAGAACCCGGCCGTCGAGCGGGTGCCCACCGCCAGCAGGGTCAGCCCGATCCCGGCCAGCAGGGCGCCGCCGCCGATCAGCATGAGCTGGCGGGCGTTCTGCCGCTGGAGCAGCAGCACCGCGGCGGCCCCGCTGCCGGCCAGCACGAACAGGGACAGGCCGCCGAGCACGATCGACCCGGAGCCGGAGACCAGCTTGACCAGCGCGGGCCCGAGCGCCCCGTACAGACCGGCCACCGCCCACATCGCGACCAGGGCGGGCACGGCGAACATCAGCGGCCGGCGGACCGGGCCGGGCACCGAGAACTGGGGCCGCAGCGAGGCCAGCGCGCCCGGCGCCGGGGCGGAGGTCTCCGGCATCAGCAGCACGCCGGCGGCCTGGAGCACGAACACCCCCAGCAGCACGAGGTAGACCAGGTGGGTGGGCTGAGGCAGGTACTGCACCAGCAGCCCGGAGCCGAGCGCGCCCGACGCGGTGCCGGTGATTGGGGCCACCGCGTTGGCGATCGTGCCCCGGGTCTTATTCAGGTCGAGCATGCCCGCGCCAATGGCGCCGGCCGCGGCCCCGGTGGACAGGCCCTGGATGATCCGGGCCACCAGCAGTTGCGGCACACCGTCGGCGGTGACGAACACGATCATCGTGGCGGCCTGGACGGCCAGCGCGGCCAGCAGCACCGGCCGCCGGCCCACATGGTCGGACAGCCGGCCCACGGTGAGCAGCGCGGTCAGCACGGCCAGCGCGTACACCCCGAACACGATCGTGGTGGTGATGGGGGAGAAGCCCCACCGGGCGGCGTACACCGCGTACAGCGGGGTCGGCGCGCTGGATCCGGCCAGGAAGGCCACGATGATCGAGGCCAGCAGGTAGAACGCGACCGTCCCGGGCAGCCGCCGAGGCGCGGCCGCGTGGGCGCCGGGCCGGGCGTGGAGAGTTGGAGCAGTCACAGAGAAACGCCTCCCGATACACAGACAGGTCTGTCTGGTCTCTTCAAGGTAGACAGGCCGGTCTGGTATTGTCAAATGTATGAGCACTGTGACTGACCCGGGCACGGGCCGCCGGCCCTCAGCCCGGGAGCGGCTGCTCGACGCGGCGGACGAGCTCTTTTACGAAGAGGGCATCCACATCGTCGGCATCGACCGCGTGATCGAGAAGGCGGGCGTGGCCAAGGCCTCGCTGTACAGCACCTTCGGCAGCAAGGACGAGCTGGTCCGGGCCTACCTGACCCAGCGCTACGAGCGGCGGCGGGCCCGCATCGAAGAGTGGGTGAACCGCTACGACGACCCGCGGGACCGGCTGCTGGCCGTGTTCGATGCCCTCGGCGAGTCCATCGCCCAGCCCGGCTACCACGGCTGCGCGTTCGCCAACGCCACCGCCGAGTCCAGCCGCGGCAGCGTGGCCGAGCAGGTCACCCAGGAGTACCGGGGCTGGACCCGGGCCATGTTCACCGACCTGGCCCGGGACGCCGGCGCCGCCGACCCGGCCACCCTCGGGGCCCAGCTGCACCTGCTCTACGACGGAGTCAACTGGGCCGCGCGGATCGACCGCGACCTGTCCGCGGCGGGCCAGGCCAAGGCCGCGGCCGACACCCTGCTGGCCGCGCAGTTGACCGGGGCCAGCGCCTGAACCCTGGTTCCCGGGCGGTCCGTGTAGGCTGCCTGCGATGCCGGAGAACGGGCTGAACGACGGCGCTGCCGAAGCGTCCGGCAGCGCCCATGCCGGCCTGCCCGCTGAGCCTCCGGCCGGCGCCAAGCCGGAACCAGGCGGCGCCGGGCCTGAGCCGGGCCGCCGCTCGCTCCGGTCGCTGATAACAGCAAGAAGCGGGACGCGCCCGATCTGGTGGGCGCCCTGGCTGATCGCGGGCTTCGTGTTTGTGGTCTACCTGACCCTGTCGCTGTTCCGGTACCTCCAGCTCAGCCCGTCCTCCTGGGACCTGGGCATCTTCACCGAGCAGGTCAAGCAGTACGCCCACCTGCACGCCCCGGTGGCTGACGTCCGCGGCGCCGGGTTCAACCTGCTCGGCGACCACTTCTCGCCGATCGTGGCCCTGATCGCGCCGTTCTTCCTGATCGCGCCGACGCCCATCACCCTGCTGGTGGCCCAGGCCGTGCTGGCCGCGGTGTCGGTGCTCCCGGTGACCTGGGTGGCGGCCGAGAAGCTGGGCCGCCGGGCCGGAGCCGCCATCGGCCTGGCCTACGGGCTGTCCTGGGGCCTGCAGCAGATGATCGACTTCGACTTCCACGAGATCGCCTTCGCCGTGCCGTTGCTGGCGTTCTCGCTGGCCGCCCTGGTCCGCGGCCGGTACCGCGGCACGGTGATCTGGGCCCTGCCGCTGGTGTTCGTCAAGGAGGACCAGGGGTTCACGGTGGCCGCGATCGGGATCGTGATGATCGGCACCGCCCTGTGGCAGGCCGGGCGGCCGGGCCGGGCCGGCTCCAGCCGGGCCGCCATGCTCGGTGGCCAGTTCCTGCTGGTGTGGGGGATGGCCTGGTCGGTGCTGGCCATCGCGGTGATCATCCCGCACTTCAACCCGGCCCACCACTATCAGTACTGGAGCGACGGCGGCACCCTCAGCCCCGGCGGTCACTTCTCGGCCGGCGGAAGCGTGGCCCAGTTCTTCACCGCCTGGCCGACCAAGCTGCAGACCACCCTGCTGCTCCTGCTGCCGACCGCGTTCATCGCGCTGTGGTCGCCGCTGGCCCTGATCGCGCTGCCCACGATCGTGCTGCGCTTCCTGGCCACCACGACCAACTTCTGGGGCACCCAGTACCACTACAACGCCACCGTGATGACGATCTTGTTCCTCGCGGCCATCGACGCCATGGGCCGGTTCCGGAACGCACCATCCCAGCCTTCGAAATCATCGTGGCGGACCGCGCTGAACACGGCCATCGAGCGGCACGGGGCCGTGGCCATGCTGGCCATCGCGGTCGCGCTGATCTTCCAGTTCCCGCTGGCCGGCCTGTGGCAGCCGTCCACCTACCGGCTCAGCCCGCACGTGGCCATCTCCCGCGCGGCCATGGCCGACGTGCCGGACGGCGCCACCGTCACCACCACGCTGGACCTGCTGGCCCCGCTGGCCGCCCGCACCGACACGTTTTGGATCGGCAACTCAGGCAACCCGGACACCGCCTACATCGTCTTCGACGGCACCAACAGCGGCTACGACCCCGAGCCCGCCAACATTCCGTCGTTCATCGCCAGCCAGCATCCAGGGGTCAAGTACCAGGTGATCTACGACGCCGGTGACGTCTGGGTCTTCCGCCGGGCCGGGGCCTGACCCACCGACCCTGGGGGTCCCGTAGCCGAACTCGGTTCGGTCGTTGGATACTGACCGGTAAGCAGACGCATAGCCGAGCCCATCCGGACCAGAGAGGGATTCGAATGCCGCAGGAGACACAGCGAGTTGCCATCGTGACCGGAGCCGGTCGCGGCATCGGGGCGGGGGTCGCCCGCCGCCTGGCCGCTGACGGCATGGCCGTGGCCGTCCTGGACCTGGACGAGCAGAGCTGCCTGGGCACGGTCAAGGAGATCACCGACGCCGGGGGCCGGGGCCTCGCGGTCGGGGCCGACGTCAGCCGGACCGACCAGGTCGAGGCGGCCGTCAGCCGGGTGGCCAGCGAGCTCGGCGCGCCCACCGTGCTGGTCAACAACGCGGGCGTGCTGCGCGACAACCTGCTGTTCAAGATGTCCGACGACGACTGGGACACCGTGCTCGACATCCACCTCAAGGGCAGTTTCCTGATGACCCGGGCCACCCAGAAGCACATGGTCGAGGCCAAGTACGGGCGCATCGTCAACACCTCGTCCAGCTCGGCGCTGGGCAACCGGGGCCAGGCCAACTACTCGGCGGCCAAGGCCGGCCTGCAGGGCTTCACCAAGACCCTGGCCAAGGAGCTGGGCCAGTTCGGCGTCACCGCCAACTCGGTCGCTCCCGGGTTCATCGCCACCGACATGACCGCGGCCACCGCGGCCCGGGTCGGCATGGACTTCGAGGACTTCAAGCAGGCCGCCGCGGCCGGTATCCCGGTCCGCCGGGTCGGGCTGCCCGAAGACGTCGCCCACACGGTGTCGTTCCTGGTCAGCGAGGGCGCCGGTTTCGTGTCGGGTCAGGTCATCTACGTGGCGGGGGGACCCCTGTGCTGAACAACACTGTGCTGACCACGGCCGACATTCAGGCCAAGGTCAAGGAGTTCCTGGCCGCGCACGACCCCAAGGAAACACCCCGGCTGGACTTCCTGCGGGCCCGGTACGACGCTGGCCTGGCCTGGGTGCACTACCCGGAGGGCCGCGGCGGGCTGGGTGCACCCCGGGCTCTGCAGACCGTGACCGATAAGGCGTTCGCGGCCGCCGGGGCCCCCAGCAACGACCCGGGTATCCAGGTCATCGGGCTGGGCATGGCCGCCCCGACCATCCTGGCTTTCGGCTCGGCCGAGCAGCAGGAGCGCTGGCTGCGCCCGCTGTGGACCGGCGAGGAGATCTGGTGCCAGCTGTTCAGCGAGCCCGGGGCTGGCTCCGACCTGGCCTCGCTGGCCACCCGGGCCGAACGCAGCGACGACGGCGACTGGATCGTCAATGGCCAGAAGGTGTGGACGTCCCTGGCCCACCAGGCCCGGTGGGCCATCCTGGTCGCCCGCACCGACCCGGACGTGCCCAAGCACCAGGGGCTGTCCTACTTCGTCTGCGACATGACCGACCCCGGAGTCGACGTCCGGCCGCTGCGGCAGCTCACCGGTGAGGCCGAGTTCAACGAGGTCTTCCTGACCGACGTGCGGATCCCCGACTCCCACCGGATTGCCCAGGTGGGGGAGGGCTGGAAGGTGGCCCAGGGCACGCTGATGAACGAGCGGGTCGCCATCGGCGGCGCGGGCATACCCCGCGAAGGCGGCATGATCGGCCTGGTCGCCCGGGCCTGGCGCCAGCACCCGGAGCGGCGCACCCCTGGCCTGCACGACCGGCTGGTGCGGCTGTGGGCCGAGGCCGAGGTGGCCCGACTGGCCGGCCTCCGGCTGCGGCAGCAACTGGCCGCGGGCCAGCCCGGCCCGGAGGGCTCGGCGGCCAAGGTCACCTTCGCCCGGCTCAACCAGGAGATCTCCGGTCTCGACGTGGAACTGGCCGGCGCCGACGGGCTCCGTTACGACGACTGGAGCATGCGCCGTCCCGCCCACGCCGAATTCCTCGGCCGCGACCCCGGATTCCGCTACCTGCGGGCCAAGGGCAACTCGATCGAAGGCGGCACCTCAGAAGTGCTGCGCAACATCATCGCCGAACGCGTCCTCGGCCTGCCGTCCGAGCCGCGCGTGGACAAAGACGTTCCCTGGAAGGACCTGCCGCGATGACCGCTCCAACCGAAGCTGAAGTGGAAGCTGAGGAGCAGGCGGCCGCCGACCGCGCCCCCGATCTGCTCTACAGCGAGACCGAGACCGAGCTACGGGACAGCGTCCGGTCCCTGCTGGCCGCCCGGGCCAAGCCGGAGGACGTGCTGCCGCGCGCCGACGGCAGCAACGACACCGGGCCCGGCGCCGACACCGCGCTGTGGCACGCGCTCGCCGCCGACCTGGGCTGCGCCAGCCTGCTGGTGCCCGAGGACGACGACGGGGCCGGGGCCTCGTTCCGTGAGGCCGCCACCGTGGCCGAGGAATTGGGCCGGTGGGTGGCGCCCGTGCCCTACCTGGGCAGCGCGATCGTGGCCACCCTGGTCCTGGAGTCGGCGGGCGACCACCGCCACCTGCCCGAACTGGCCCGCGGCGATGTGACGGCGGCGCTGGCGGTCGGCTTCGAGACCGCGCCCGGCGCCGCGTACCCGCTGACCACGCGGGTGTCCGGATCCCGGGCCGGTGACGGCGGGACCGTCCGGCTGCGCGGCCAGGTGCGCGGGGTGGCCGACGCGCTCGACGCCGACCTGCTCCTCGTGCCCGCCGACGGCGTGCCGCACGGCCTGTACGTGGTCGGGACCGGCACCGGCGGCGTCCGGCGCACCCCGGTCACGTCGCTGGACATGACCCGGCCCCTGTGCGACCTGGAGTTCGACGACGCCGAAGCCCGGCCGATCGCGTCCGGCCGGGCCGCCGCGGACGCGTTCCAGCTCGGCCTGATCGCGGGCGCGGCCGGGCTGGCCGCCGAGCAGCTGGGCATCGCCGAGAAGTGCCTGGAGATGACCGTCGCCTACGTCAAGGAGCGGCGCCAGTTCGCCCGGCCGATCGGCTCGTTCCAGGGACTCAAGCACCGGCTGGCCGACCTGTGGGTGGCCATCACCCAGGCCCGGGCGGCCGCCCGGTACGCCGCGGCCTGCCTGGCCGAGGGCGACGACGACACCCCGGTCGCGGTCGCCCTGGCCAAGGCCCAGTGCGGTGACATCGCCGTCCACGCCGCCGAGGAGTGCGTCCAGATGCACGGCGGCATCGGGTTCACCTGGGAACACCCGGCCCACCTGTACCTCAAGCGGGCCAAGGCCGACTCGATCGGTTTCGGCACCTCCAGCCAGCACCGGGCCACCCTGGCCACCCTGGTCAACCTGCCGAAATCCTGATTCGCAAAGGTGACCAAAACGGGCTTGCTGAAATCTGGACGATGCCGTTCGGCAGGCCCTAGCATGACGTGACGCCAGCTGGCCGGCCGCCTGCCCGCCTATCAGCATCGCGAGGGGGACGGGTGGACGAGCTCAGGATCTCGGTGACCGCTGAGCCCACCTACACCCTGGTCACGCTGGCCGGCGAGTGCGACCTGCACACCGGCCGCCAGCTCCGCGACGTGCTCACCTCCGAGGTGTCCCGGGGCGCGCGGCGGATGATCCTGGACCTGTCCGGGCTGAGCTTCATGGACTCCACCGGCATGCAGGTTCTGCTCAGCGTGCGCACCGTGCTCAACGTCCGAAACGGCAGCCTGTCCGTGGTCGCCCCGCAGCCGGTGGTGGCCCGCATCCTGGAACTGACCGGCGCCGACCAGTACATTCCGGTGTACGGCAGCCTGGAGGACGCCCAGACCGCCGACTGAGCGGGGGGTGCCTGTGACCGAAGACCTGGCCGGCCGGCTGCGGCAGATCTGCCTGGCCCTGCCCGAGGTCACCGAGCGCCCCAGTCACGGTGTTCCAGCCTGGTTCGTCCGGGACAAGAAGTCGTTCGTGACCTTGTGGGCCCAGGGCCACCACCAGAACCAGTTCCCGCACCTGTGGTGCGCGGCCCCACCAGGTGCCCAGGCCGAACTGATCGCCGCCGAGCCGGGCCGGATCTTCCGGCCCCCGTACGTGGGGGGCCGCGGCTGGCTCGGGGTCCGCCTCGACGGCGACGTTGACTGGACCGAGATCACTGAGCTCTGCCAGGACGCCTACCGCGTCA